>NZ_JBFAHW010000014.1:0-155863 GCF_040654355.1 Streptomyces sp. NPDC050704
TCACCCCCTTTTTCCCCACCCCCCCCCTCTCCCCTTCTTCTCCCCACCAGACCACACCTCGGGGGTGGGGGCCCCCCATCCGCCCGGGCCCCTCACCCCTGAGCGACTCACCGGTTCCCACCCGGTGCATCAGGGCGAACTCGGCCACCTGGTTCCCGAGCAGTTCGAGTCGTTCGCGGATCCGGGGGTCGTCGAGCCGTTCGCCGGGGTCGAACGGCGAGGGCTCCGTGTTCACCGTGACGCCGAGTGGCGTGGGCCAGCCGCGCAGTGCGTGAACGGTGGTCCGCAGCGCGGCGAGCGCGGAGCCGGCGCCCTGGCATCCCCTCGCGACGACGACGCACCCCACGGCACGGCCCGAGAAGTAGGGCCGCTCGTCCGTGCGCAGGTCCTCGACGTAGTCCAGCGCGTTCTTCACCATGCCCGAGACGGAGCCGTGGTAGGCCGGTGTGCCGATGATGAGCCCGTCCGCCGCCGCCACCGAAGCGACGAGCCGGCGCGCACGCGCGCAGCGCCCGGCCCCCACGGCGTCGTAGAGCGGCAGCATCAGCTCCGGACCGCCGATCAGCTGTGTCCGCGCGCCTCGCTCCGCCGCCGCTCCGAGGGCGATCCGTACCGCCCGCTCCGTGGTGGAGCCGGACCCCGTGGATCCCCCGATCCCCACTACCGTGACCGTTCCTGACACGGGTTCACCTCTGCCAGCTGCGCGGGCTCACGAACATCACCGCTCGCTCCGGCCGGCTCCAGCGGGCCGCCGGACGCGCCCGTCTCGCGGCACCGTTTCCACCTGCCGCCGAACCGGCCGCGCGGGCCAGCAGGACCGCGGTGAGGGCGGCCAGTTCGTCAGGTCCCACGGACCCGTTCTCCACGCGTATCACCGACGTCACCTTCCCGGCCTCCACCTTCCCTGCGTCCACCTTTCGGCTCCCTCTCCCTCTCCCTGTTCCTGTCCCTGTCACTGCGGCGGATTTCCATGCTTGCGACGGGGCAGATCGGCGTCCTTCGCCCACAGCATGGCGAAGGCGCGGATCACGGCCGACCGGGTCTCGCGCGGGTCGATGACGTCGTCGACGAGTCCCCGCTCGGCGGCGTAGTACGGATGGACCAGCTCGCGCTCGTACTCCTCGATCTTCTCCCGGCGCATCGCCTCGGGATCCTCGGCCTGTGCGATGTCCCGGCGGAACACCACGTCGGCGGCGCCCTCCGCCCCCATGACGGCGATCTCGTTGCCCGGCCACGCGAGAGCGACGTCCGCGCCGATGGACCGGGAGTCCATCACGATGTACGCGCCCCCGTACGCCTTGCGCAGCACCACGGAGACACGCGGCACGGTGGCGTTGCAGTACGCGTACAGGAGTTTGGCCCCGCGCCGGATGATCCCCTCGTGTTCCTGATCGACACCCGGGAGAAAGCCGGGGACGTCGACCAGGGTGAGCAGCGGAACGCTGAAGGCGTCGCAGAACTGCACGAACCGCGCCCCCTTCTCACTGGCCCTGATGTCCAGCACACCGGCCATGACAACGGGCTGGCTGGCGACCACCCCCACGGTCTGTCCGTCCAGGCGGGCGAGCGCGCAGACGATGTTGGGGGCCCACCCGGCGTGCACCTCCATGAAGTCGCCGTCGTCGACGAGTTCCTCGATCACCCGGCGGATGTCGTAGGAGCGGTTGCCGTCGGCGGGGACCAGGTCGAGCACGGCGTCACAGGGCCGGTCGGCGGGGTCCTCACAGAGCACGGCGGGCGGCAGCTCCCGGTTGTTGGACGGCAGCAAGGAGAGCAGGTAGCGCACTTCGGCGAGGCAGGTCTCCTCGTCGTCGTACAGGAAGTGCGCCACGCCCGACACCTCTGCATGGACGTCGGCGCCGCCCAGTGCGTTCAGGGTCACCTCCTCACCGGTCACGGCCTTCACCACGTCGGGTCCGGTGATGAACATCTGGGAGAGGTCCCGCACGGCGAAGACGAAGTCGGTCAGGGCGGGCGCGTAGGCCGCTCCGCCGGCGCACGGGCCGAGGATCGCGCTGATCTGCGGAATGACACCCGACGCTCTGGTGTGGCGCCGGAAGATGCCGCCGTACCCGGCCTGCGCCAGGACGCCCTCCTGGATGCGCGCGCCGGCCCCGTCGTTGAGGAAGACGAGCGGGGCACCCGCTGCCACGGCCATGTCCATGGTCTTGTGGATCTTCTCGGCGTGCGCCTCGCCGAGTGTGCCGCCGAAGATCCGGAAGTCATGGGCGCAGACGAAGACCGTGCGGCCCTCCACGGTGCCCCAGCCGGTGACCACGCCATCGGTGTACGGGCGCCTCGCCGCCAGCCCGAACCCGGTCGCGCGGTGCCTGCGCAGCGGCTCGACCTCCATGAAACTCCGCTTGTCCAGCAGCAGTTCGATCCGCTCGTGGGCCGTCAGCCTGCCTTTGGCGTGCTGCCGTTCGGTGGCCTGTGGATCGGGCCCGCGGCGGGCCAGCGCCTTGAGATCACTCAGCTCCTTCAGCCGGTCGTGGGCCCCGGCCGGCGCCTGTCCGCTCGGCATCACGGTCCTACTCGGATGCGGGGACGGCATGTTCGGAGAGCAGCTCGAACGGGGCCGGATCCGCGGTCGCGTGCTTGCGCAGCTCGGCCACGGGGCCGAGGAAGCCGTCACCCGAGAGTGCCTTGCGATGCGACTCGGGGTCGGTCCACTCGGCGACCTCCACGTAGGTCCGCTCGTCCCTCGCGGACCGGTACAGGCGGTGGGCCGAGAAGCCGGGCTGGTCCCTCATATGTGCGGACAGTTCGGCGAGCAGCCTGCGGAACTCGGTGACGTCGCCGGACACGGTGTACCGGTTGATGAAGTGGTGCATGGTGACGGGCTCCTGAGGATCGTGGTGGGGGCGCGGCGGTGATGAGGCCGGGTCAGACGTTCTGGTCACTCGGCTGAAGGTCATTCGGCTGAAGGTCGCGCAGGTGCCGGTCGCGCAGCTCACGGCGCTGCACCTTGCCGGTGGCGGACCGCGGGATGCTCTCGACCAGCGCCACGTGGTGCAGCCGCTCGAAGTCGGCGACCTCGGCGTTCACGAAGTCGATGAGTTCCTGTGGAGTGCAGGAGGTGTCGGCCGGTACGACCAGGGCGTGCGCGACCGCGCCGCTCAGCTCGTGCGGGGCGTCCACGACGACACAGTCGGCGACGGCACGGTGCTTGAGCAGGACCCGCTCGATCTCCGTCGGCGACACCAGCCAGTTGTCGCACTTGAAGACGTCCTTGATCCGGTCGACCACGAACAGGTGCCCGGTGGGATCCGTGTATCCGATGTCCCCCGTGGAGAACCAGCCGTCCGCGTCGACGTCGTGGGACAGGTCGCGCCCGAGGTAGCCGAGCATCAGCTGCGGGCCGCGCACCTGGATCTCGCCCCATTCGCCGACCGGCAGGGTGGCCCGGTTCCCCACGTCGACGATCCGGCTCTCGGTGCCCGGGACGAGCACACCGCAGGACCCCGGCCTGGGACGGTCGAGATCGGAGAGGTGGGTGGCCGGAGAGGTCTCCGCGAGCCCGTAGCCCTGGACGACGGGGATACCGAAGTGCTGGCTGAGCACACCGGCCGCACCGGGCGCCAGGGCGGAGCCGCCCGAGAGGATCGCGCGCAGGGCGGGTGCCTCCAGCTCACCGAGCCGGGGGTCGGCCGCGAGCTTGGCCAGCCGCATCGGAAGGCTGTAGTAGTGGGTGGCCCGGGCGATGTCCGCGGCGGTGACGGCCTCGGCCACGTCGGCGCCGGGCCACAGCACATGGGTGGCGCCGGCGGTGGCGGCCACCGTGACATGCATCAGGTGCAGCGTCGGCAGATGGTTGAAGAGCACCGAGTTCTCGTCGACCTGGTGCATGTGTGCGGTCTGGGCGGCATTGACCGTGAGATTGCGGTGGGTGAGCCGGACGGCCTTGGCCGCTCCCGTGGTGCCGCTGGTGAACTGCAGACACGCCACCGCGTCGCCGTCCGTCCCGGAGGGCCACGTGAACGCGGGGGCGCCCTCCGACAACTCGGCGACCGTGGGCAGTTCGGCGGCCTCGGCTGTCATGTCCGGCTCGCGATGGGTCAGCACGATGTGTTCGAGGTCGCTGAGCCGTTCCCGCACCGCGGCGAGCGCCGGCAGCATCGCGGGGCTGACGACCGCCACCCGGGCCCCCGAGACACGCAGGACGTGGGCGAGGCGTTCCGGTGGGAGCAGGGGGTTGACCAGGGCGCTGACGTTGCCGGACCGTGCGATGCCGAAGAAGACCTGCGGGAACACGGGATCCAGCACCATCGCCAGGGCGACGACCTCGTCGGCGCCGCCGGTCAGACCGCGCAGGCCGGAGGCGAACGCGTCCGCCGCGGCGTCCAGTTCCGCGTAGCTGGTCCGGCCGGCCGGGGAACTCAACGCGATGCGCGTGGGCCCGCGCTCCGCGGCCCTGCGCAGGATGTGGTCGACCCGATGGCCGGCGATCAGGTGGGCGATGGTGTCGAGCGGCGGTCCCGCCATGGCCGAGCTCGCGGTGCTCACGGAATCGGTGGTTGCCATGGCGGCACTGTGGCCGCGGCCCTTCGAAGCCGCTTCGAACCGGGACGGAGCTAGGGGGCTTCTGATGGATCTCCGTGGAAGAAGGAGCGGCGTTCGGTGCGTGCTCTCGGCGTGCCGGGCGTCGCGACGCCGCGGAGGTCCATCAGAAGCCCCTAGGCCGGCGGCCCCTCCAGCGAGTTTCGGACCGGCGTCGAGGCGGACCGGACAGGGTGGCCCGGATGCAGTTCGAATGGAGGGTTGATGAGCGCGATATCCAGTGACGCCGAAGTGCTGGTCGCCGGGGCCGGGCCGGTCGGGCTGACGGCCGCGTACGAGCTCGTACGGCGTGGTGTACGGGTGCGGGTCGTGGACCGGGCCGACGGGCCGGCGAGAACGAGCCGTGCGACGGCGACGCACGCCCGCACACTTGAGGTGTACCACCAGATGGGCATCCTGCCGGACCTGCTGGCCCGTGGGCAGCGGGTGGAGAACTTCACCATGCACCGAAAGGGCCGGGTGCTGACGAGCCTCGGCACGGACTACTCGGAGATCCCGACCCGCTTCCCGTTCACGCTGCAGGTCGACCAGGTCATCACCGAGGAGGTGCTGCGGGAGCGCCTGAGCGCGGCCGGTGTCGCCGTGGAGTGGGGTGTCGCGCTGGAGAGCCTCGACAACGGTCCGGACGGTGTCGTCGCCCGGCTGCGGCACGGCCACGGCCACGGCCACCCCGAGGAGACAGCGGTCGCATGGCTGATAGGCGCCGACGGGGCGCACAGCACGGTGCGCAGACAGCTCGGCATCGAGCTGCTCGGCGAGTCCTCGGAGAAGTGGATGGTGGCCGACGCCTTCATCGACACCGAGTTGCCCAGGGACAGCCTCCACTGGATGCATCTGTCGCGCGGGACCATCCTCATGGTGCCGTTCCCCGACCAGGGCAAGTGGCGGCTCCTGGACACCGACGACGTCGGCGACGAGGACCGGCCGGACGTGGTGCGGGCCCGGTTCGAGGCGAAGATGTCCGAGGGGCTCGGCAGGCCGGTCGCAGTCAGAAAGCTGACCTGGATGTCGGTGTTCACCATCCGGCAGCGGATGGTGGAGCACATGCGCTCAGGCCGCTGCTTCCTGGCCGGTGATGCGGCGCACGTGCACAGTCCGGCCTCCGGGCAGGGCATGAACACCGGTATCCAGGACGCCTACAACCTCGCCTGGAAGCTGGCCTCCGTGGTCAACGGGCAGGCGGCGGAGGCCCTGTTGGACACGTACAGCGCCGAGCGGGTGCCCGTCGGCGAGATCCTGCTGGGCTCCACCAAGACCGCGACGAAACTGATCGCCCTGCGCAACGCGGCCGCTCCTGTCCTACTGCCGGTGGGCATGAGCCTGCTCAATCTTCTGACACCGGTCAAGCGCGGGGTGGAACGCAAGATCCTCCGCGGTATGTCCGGACTCGCACTGCACTACCGTTCCAGTCCGCTGACCGTCCCCGCGGAGCCGAGCGCGGAACGCGGCAAGGGTGCCGTGGTCGAGCCGGGCGACCGGGTCTCCTGCTCCCTGGAGGTGCTGCACGCCGGCCCCGGCTGGCAGGCGGTCTGCGAGGACCTGGTCGATCCGCGCTGGAAGCTGCTCGTCTTCACCGGTCCCGGCGCGCCTCCGGAAGCGGTGAGCCGAGCGCAGGAGGCGTACGGGCACGCACTGCGCGTACGCGTCGTACGTGAGACGGAGGCGACCGGGCGGGACTGCGGGCCCGAGCCCCTGCACGACCCGGGCGGCCTGGTGCGGTCCGCGTTCGCCGCTCCCGCGACGGGATCCTCGTACGCCCTCGTACGACCCGACGGACATCTGGCGGCCAGGGGGCCGCTCGGGGACGGCGCCGGCCTGGAGAACCTGTTCCGGCGTGTCCATCTGGTACCCACCCGCCGCGGCGCGGCCAAGTGAAGGAGACGCATGCGGATCATCGACCTGTCCACGCCGATCGACGCCGGTGTGTGGGAGCCGAATCCGGTCGAGCACGAGATCATGTCGCCGGCCGAGGGCGGCCGGCACATGGCCGAGGGCATGCGGGAGCGGTTCGGCCTGGAGTTCGACCCGGCCGACCTGCCGGGCGGCGAGCTGCTCTCACTCGACACGGTCAAGCTGACCACGCACACCGGTACCCACGTCGACGCCCCGTCGCACTACGGCTCGACGGCGGCGTACGGCGAACCGCGCCACATCGACCGTATGCCGCTCGACTGGTTCGTGCGCCCGGGCATGGTCCTCGACCTGACGAGTGAGCCGGTCGGCGTCGTGGGCGCCGACGTGCTGCGCCGCGAGTTCAAGCGGATCGGCCGGGAACCGCGGCCCATGGACATCGTCATGCTGAACACCGGCGCGGACCGGATCGCGGGCACCCCCAGGTACTTCACGGACTTCGTGGGGCTCGACGCCTCGGCGACGCATCTCCTGCTCGACCTCGGGGTGAAGGTGATCGGCACCGACGCCTTCAGCCTGGACGCGCCCTTCACGCACATGATCGAGGAGTTTCACCGCACCGGTGACCGCGGCGTGCTCTGGCCCGCGCACTTCGTGGGACGTGAGCGCGAGTACTGCCAGATCGAGCGGCTCGCCAACCTGGACGCGCTGCCGGGCAGCACCGGGTTCACGGTCTCCTGCCTGCCGGTGAAACTGGTGAACGCCGGCGCGGGCTGGGCGCGGGCCGTCGCATTCCTGGAGGAGTGACATGGAGGGGTGACCCGGGAGGGTGACACGAGAAGAGGCACGGACCGGTGCGGACCGGTCCGTGCCTCTTTCCGCGCTACGGCAGGTCGTCCCGGGTGACCTTGCGGGTCTTCACCAGGAGCCGGCCGCCCTCCCGGACCAGTACGTCCTCGCAGACGCAGACGCGGTGCAGGACCGGCTGCTGCTCGCGCCGGGTCGCGAACACGAGGGCGTAGCACCGCACGCGGAGTGAGCCGTCGTCGTTCGGGAACACCGCGACCATCCCGTGCCAGTGGCGGCGCTGTTCCTGCGCGGCTGCCAGCTCCTGCGTGGTGCGCCGCAGCGTCTCCCTGAGCTGTTCCCGGCCGCGCGTCGGCTCCGGCAGGGTCGGTACGGCGAAGGTCGCGTCCTCGGTGAACGTCTCCGCCCAGGCATCGACGACCCCGCCGTCCAGCAGTTGCATGTGCTCGGCGTAGAACTGCTGCACCTCCGCGTAGACCTCGGCGGTCACGTGTCCGGCCACCTGCTGTGTGATCACGAGTGTCTCCCTGCTCTCGGGGTTCCCGGAGCGCCGCCGGCGGTGTGTGCCGGGGCGTGGAAGGCACCGTCCACGACGGGCCTCGAACCCCGTTGGAGGCCGGAGGGATCGAAGCGGACTCCAACACACCTCCATTTCCGGCGGGCATGGTCAAGCGCGAAACCACCGAATGACCCAGCAAGCGGACCGGAGGACCTGTGTCGGCAGTGAAGACGCACCGAGTGGAAGAAAAGGCGCTGATAGCCGCGCCCCTGGACGTCGTGCGCCAGATCGTGGTCGATGTCGAGGCGTGGCCCCAGCTGCACGGGCCGGCGGTGCACGCGGAGATCCTGGACAGCGGTGCCGACGGCGAGTTGATCCGGCACTGGTCGGTCGTGGACGACCACACCGTGCGGACGTGGGTGTCCCGGCGCAGGGTCGTCGGCTCGGGCGAGGTGCTGTTCACTCATGAGCCCGCGAACGCCCCCTTCGCGGCGGTGAGCGGCGGCTTCCAGTTCGAGGAGCAGCCGGACGGCACCACGCTCGTCCGCATGCACCATGAGTTCACCCTCCTCGACGAGGACGAGCGGGTGGCGGCGGAACGCGCGGAGTCCATGCAGCGCGGCAGCCAGGGGCACCTGAAAACCCTGAAGTACGCGGCGGAGAACGCCGACGAGCTGAAGAGCCTGATCATCTCCTTCGAGGACCCGCTGTTCGTGGCGGGATCCGTCGAGGACGCCTACCGGTACCTCTACGAGGCGGACAAGTGGCCCGAGCGGATCCCGCACGTGATCCGGCTGGAGCTGGAGGAGAGCACACCGAACATCCAGTTCTTCGACATGGACACCCGCTCCTCGGACGGCTCCGAGCACACCACGCGCTCCGTCCGGATCTGCCTGCCGAACCACCGGATCGTCTACAAGCAGACCCAGCCGCCCAAGACCCTGGACGCGCACACCGGCCACTGGCTGTTCACGCAGACCCCGGAGGGTGTCGTCGTCAGCGCCCGGCACACGGCGACGATCAGGCCGGAGGGTCTGCACCTCCTCGGCGAGGGCATGACCGTCGAGGGCGCCCGCAGGTACCTGCGCCGCGTCCTGAGCGCCAACAGCATGGGCAACCTGCGACTGTCCAAGGAGTACGCCGAGCAGTTGGCCGGGCACTGACCGCCCGGCCGGGATCAGGGTGCGCCCGATGAGTGAGTCAGCGGGCGACCGTCCGCGCCGGGTGGCACTGCTGCTGCCCGGCCAGGGCGCCCAGTACCGGCGCATGGGCGCCGGACTGTACGCGTCCGAGCCGGTCTTCACCGGCGCGATGGACGAGGTCTTCTCGGCCATGGGGCGGGCGGGTCCGGCGCTGCGCGCGGACTGGCTCGCCGAACGGCCGTCCGTTCCGGTCGACTCCGCGGCCTGGGCCCAACCGCTGCTCTTCGCGGTCGACTACGCCCTCGGCAGACTGGTCATGAGCTGGGGCGTGCGGCCGGCCGCGCTCCTGGGCCACAGCGTCGGCGAGATGGCGGCGGCGGTGCTGGCCGGGGTCTTCCGGCTCCGGGACGCCACCGGGCTGGTGCTCGACCGGGTGTCCAGGGTCGCCACCGCGCCGCCGGGCGGGATGATCGCGGTGGCGGCGGCCCCGGCGGAGGTCGAGCCGTTCCTGACCGGTGACGTGGTGATCGGCGCGGTCAACGCGCCTCGGCACACGGTTCTCGCCGGGCCGGGCGGGCTCTTGGCCGAGACGGCGCGCAAGCTCGACGCGCAGGGCCTCACCAGCCGTCCCGTGCCCTCGCACACCGCCTTCCACAGCCCGGTGCTCGCCCCGTGTCTGGCGGGCGCCGGCGAACGCGTCGCCGCGACGGCCCGCAGGCCGCCGCTGATCACGGTGTACTCCGGGTACACCGCGGCCCCGCTGCGGTCGGTGGAGGCGCTCGACCCGGATTTCTGGGCCCGTCAGCCGATGGCTCCCGTGCTGTTCTGGCCCGCGCTCGACGCCCTGCTGTCCTCGGGCGAACACCTCCTGGTGGAGGCGGGCCCGGGGCGCGGCCTGGGCGGCATCGCGCGCCGGCATCCCGCGGTCCGGCGGGGCGCGAGCAGCGTCGTCACTCTCCTGCCCGCCCGTCCCGGGGACGACGAGCAGGACCGCCTCGCGCTGCGGGCGGCGGCCGAGGCGTTGCGCGTCGAGGGCTTCCCGAAGGCTGTTGCTTCCTAGCGGCTGTTCATCGCGGCCGTTCACTGGTTTCCAACGATGTCGGAGGTACGTGCGGTGCGGATTCTGGTCACGGGCGGCGCCGGGTTCATCGGCTCGAGTTATGTCCGTGCGCTGCTGGACGGGGAGTATCCGGGCTACGAGGACGCCCTGGTCACCGTCGTGGACAAGTTGACCTACGCGGGCAATCGGGCCAATCTCCCGGAGCGGCACGAGCGGCTGCGCTTCGTGGTCGGCGACATCGCCGACCCGGAGGCCGTCCGAGCCGTGGTCAAGGGGCACGACGAAGTGGTGCACTTCGCCGCGGAGTCCCACGTGGACCGGTCACTGCACGACGCGTCCGCGTTCGTGCGGACCAATGTCGAGGGCACCCAGAGCCTCCTGGACGCCTGCGTGCGGGCAGAGGTGCGGCGGGTCGTGCATGTCTCGACCGACGAGGTGTACGGCTCGATCGCCACCGGCTCGTGGACGGAGTCCCGCCCGTTGCTGCCCAACTCCCCCTACGCCGCCTCGAAGGGGGGCGGCGATCTGATCGCCCGCTCGTACTGGCGCAGCTACGGTCTGGACGTCCGCCTCACGCGGTGCAGCAACAACTACGGTCCGTACCAGCATGTCGAGAAGCTGATTCCGCTGTTCGTCACCAACCTGCTCAGCGGGCAGCCCGTGCCGCTGTACGGGGACGGCGGGAACGTACGGGAGTGGGTGCACGTCGAGGACCACTGTCGCGCCGTGCATCTGGTCCTCACCGAAGGCAGGGCGGGCGAGATCTACAACATCGGCGGCACCGCGCTGTCGAACCGGGAGATCACCGGGCAGCTGCTGGAGCTGTGCGGAGCCGACTGGAGCCGGGTCCGGCCCGTCGAGGACCGCAAGGGGCATGACTTCCGGTACGCCGTGGACGACACCAAGATCCGTACGGAGCTGGGGCATCGTCCGCGGGTTCCCTTCGCCGAAGGTCTGGCCGGGGTGGTCCGGTGGTACCGGGAGAACCCGGGCTGGTGGAAGCCCCTGTGTGCGTCCCGGTGACCTCACCCATCCGACAAGGAGTGCTGCCATGACCCTGTCCATGGCCCCGCCCGGAGTGCCCGCGGCCGCCGGCTCGCCCGACCTCGGCCGGCGGTTCACCGTCTCGGCTTCCGTGACCGACAGCCCCATCACTCCGAACGCGGAGTTCGACGCCTGGTTCGCGCGGCAGCGAAGCGCGAACCGGTTCCACGTCACCCGGATTCCTTTCGGCGATCTCGTCGGCTGGCGGTTCCGGGAGGACGACGGAAACCTGGTCCACGACAGCGGGAAGTTCTTCTCCGTCACCGGGCTGGAGGTGAACACCGACTGGCAGGACCGCGGTTCGTGGTCTCAGCCGATCCTCGACCAGCCCGAGATCGGCATACTCGGCATCGTTGTCAAGGAGTTCGACGGCGTACTGCACTGTCTGATGCAGGCGAAGATGGAGCCGGGCAACCCCGAAACCGTCCAGCTCTCGCCCACCGTGCAGGCCACCCGGAGCAACTACACCGGTGTACACGGCGGGCGCCGCACCACCTACGTCGAGTACTTCACCAGCCCGGAACGGACTTTGCTGGTCGATTCCCTCCAGTCCGAGCAAGGGGCCTGGTTCCTGGGGAAACGGAACCGGAACATGATCGTCGAAGTCACCGACGACATTCCGCCGCACGACAACTTCCGCTGGCTCACGATCGGGCAGATCCACCGTGTTCTCGCACAGGACAACGTAGTCAACATGGATACACGCACCATCCTGTCCTGTGTACCTTTCGAGGTACCCGACGGACCGGTCCGGAACACGGGGAACCCCGAATACCGTGAGGCTCTGGTGCGTTCGCTGTCGGGACGGCACGGCTCCCTGCACACCACCGGCCACCTCATGGCCTGGTTGACCGACGCCAAGGCACGGCACTCGTTCGTCCGCCGTACCCTCCCGCTGTCGGCGGTCGGCGGCTGGTCCCGCTCGGACGACGAGATCGCGCACGACGAGGGCAAGCACTTCAAGGTGATCGCCGCGGACGTCCGGGCCGGCACCCGCGAGGTCACCCGGTGGACCCAACCCCTGATCGCTCCCGTAGAGCGGGGAGTCGCGGCCTTCCTGGCCCGGTCCGTCAACGGTGTGCTGCATCTGCTGGTGCACGCGAAGGTCGAGGCCGGGACCTTCGACGTCTGCGAGCTGGCGCCCACGGTGCAGTGCCTGCCGGTCAACTTCCGGGACCTCCCGGTCCACCGGCGGCCCCGGTACCTGGACCTGGTACTCAACGCCGCCCCGGACACCCTGCGCTTCGACGCGGTCCTGTCGGAGGAGGGCGGGCGGTTCCACCACGCGGACAACCGCTACCTGATCATCGACGTGGGAGAGGACGTCCCATCACGGGACGACCAGGACCACCACTGGATGACGGTCCATCAGCTGATGACGCTGGTACAGCACAGCCGCTACCTGAACGTACAGGCGAGGAGCCTGCTGGCGAGCCTGCACACCACATGGTGAGCACGACAGCCCGGCCGCGGGCCGTGCGGGTGGGCGTGCTGGGCTGCGCCGACATCGCCGTACGCCGGATGCTGCCGGCCCTGACAGGTCAGCCGCTCGTGGACCTCGTCGCGATCGCCAGCCGCAGCCTCGCCAGAGCCGGGGAGTTCGCCGGCCGCTTCGGCTGCGAGGCCGTCGAGGGATACGAGCGGCTGCTGGCCCGGCCCGACATCGACGCCGTGTACGTTCCGCTGCCGACAGCGCTGCACGCCGAGTGGGCGACACGGGCCCTGGCAGCGGGCAAGCACGTCCTGTGCGAGAAGCCGTGCACCACCGGCCTCCGTGAGGCCACGGACGTGGTGGCGGCCGCCCGTGATCACGGGCGGCTCGTGATGGAGAGCTACATGTTCCTGCATCACGCGCAGCACGAGCGCGTGCGGGAGCTCGTCCGCGACGGGGCCATCGGTCAACTGCGCGAGGTCACCGCGGTGTTCGGGATCCCGGCGCCGCCACGGCAGACGCCAGAGGACGGGTACGTACTCAGCAGCCTTCTGGAGACGGGCGGGTATCCGGTCCGGGCGGCCCGCCTGTTCGCCGGCGACGATCTGGAGGTCGTCGGCGCCACGTCGACCTTCGACCCGGCGACGGGACAGGACCTCGGGGGCAGTGCGCTGCTCCGTGCCCCGTCCGGCGTCTGCGCGCGACTGGGCTTCGGCTGGGACCGCTTCTATCGCAGTGCGTACGAGCTGTGGGGCAGTGCGGGCCGGCTGACCCTCGACAGGGCGTTCACCACCCCGGACACCCACGCACCCGTGCTGCGCCTCGAAGGGCAGGACGGCGTGCGGGAGTTCACGCTGGCCCCGGACCGGCCGTTCGTGAACATCGCCGGAGCCTTCGCCCGCACGGTACTGAGCGGAACGGGCTTCGACCGGCACGCCGACGACATCCTCCGGCAGGCGGCACTGGTGGACCGGATACGCGGATTCGATGCCACTCCGATATCCGGTGCGATACATACGCCGAGCCGGTAGAGGCAATTCGGGTGTCACTTGAGACGTACACCCTTGAGAAGGACCGAGAATCACGGATAATAGTTTCGAGTTACACAGAAGAAAGCCAACCGAACTGCCGCACAGGGGAACCCGAATAGGGTGCGATCCGATCCAATTCCCAGCCACCTGGAAGGAACGGTAAGTAAAATGCAGTTCAATATTCTCGGTCCGATGGAAGTGCTCCACGAAGGCAGAACCCACACACCGACCGCCCCAAAAGCGCGGAACACCCTGGCGCTCCTGCTGTCCCGCGCCAACCAGATCGTCGAGATACCCGCACTCATCGACGAACTGTGGGGCGACAATCCTCCGCGCAGCGCCGTCACCACCACGCAGACGTACATCTATCAGCTGAGGAAGATGCTGTGCCGGGCGGTCGGCGAGGAGGCGGCCGCCCGCTTCCTCGTCACTCAGGCCCCCGGGTACGGACTGCGGGGCGACGAGGACCGGATCGACGCGCGCGCCTTCGAGCGGCTCACCGAGCAGGGCAAGCGGCTGCTGACCATGAACCGTCCGGAAGAGGCGGTACTCCGCCTGCGGGAGGCCCTGGCCCTGTGGCGCGGCCCCGCGCTGGCCGGCGTCACCACCGGCCGCAGGCTCGAAGCGCACATGGTGCAGCTGGAGGAAATCCGGTTGACCGCGGTGCAGTTGCGCGTACAGGCCGACATGCGGCTCGGCCGGCACTCCGAACTCGTACCCGAACTGCGGTCGCTGGTGGCGGCCCATCCGCTCAACGAATGGTTCCATGCCCAGCTGATCACGTGCCTGCACCGCTCCGGACGCAGAGGCGAGGGGCTCCACGCGTACCAGTCCCTGAGGCGACTCCTGGACGAGGAGTTGGGACTGCGGCCTTCGCTGCCTCTCCAGCGCCTTCAGCAGCATCTGCTCAGCGATACGGCGGACGACGACGTATCACTCGCCGAGATGCGAATTCCGGCGTAGAACGGGGCCGTTCGACTTTACCCCGGGCGCCGACGCCCGACCCCCACCTCCCGACTTCTTGAACATTCCTTTTCGTTTCTTTTGCATAGTGCGTTCCCCGCATATGCGCGTAGCAGTCGACGCTTGTTCCGAAGCGACCTGCCTGTTATGTTCCAGAGGCCACTACTTCATGCTCGGGGGAGTGCGGCCATGCAAAAGCCAGGAGAATGCCGACCACGTCCGCACGTCACACGCATGAGACCAACGGGAGGAAATCGGTCGTATTCGTCCGCTCCCCGCATGTGGCGCTCCGGACCCTGCACGCGCTCTCTCCTGTCTCGTCATACGGATTCATGGAGGGCGAAAGAATGGCTCGGGGGGCCACTCATGGACATCTGGCGGCGACACAGACCATCAGTGTGTTCGTCACCGACGCGAACACCATATTCAGAGAGGGTCTGCGGACCGTCATAGCGCGGGACGAGGGCCTGAGCGTGGTCGGCCACGACTCGGCCAGCGTGTCGGCGACGCTGAAGAGCATCGCCGACACGCGGCCCGACGTCGTCCTGCTGGGACTGGAACGCATCACCGGCGACACGGAGTCCGTCGTGGCGGACATCCTCCGTGCGGTGCCGCTCACGGAGGTCATCGTGCTGGGGTGGGACGTCGAGGCGGACGCACTGCGGCAGTTGATGGCTCAGGGTGTGCGCGCCTATCTGCCCAAGGACGTTCCGCACCGCTTTCTGGTCTCGACCGTCTACATGAGCACGTTCGAGGACAGCCGGATGGTCTTCACGTGGCCCCGGCCGTCCGCGGACAGACACAGCCCGCCGGGTGCCCTGTCCTCCCGGGAACGTGAAGTGATCGAGCTCGCCGGAAAGGCCCTGACCAACGCCCAGATAGGACGTCAGCTGGGCATTTCGGAAGGCACGGTCAAGCGGCACCTGCACAACATCTTCGTGAAGCTGCAGGCCGTGTCCCGGCTGGACGCCGTCAACAAGGCCGTTGACCTGGCAATGATCGTGCTCGAATGAGCCGTCCCGTTCACCGGCCCTCGTCCGCCATCGCGTCCGTCACCGCGGACGGGGGCCGCCACGTCCGGGCGACATCCATCACGTAGCGCCCGTAGTCCGACTTGCCCAGGCGCTCGCCGAGCCGGTGGCATGTCTCCGCGTCGATGTAGCCCATACGCAGGGCGATTTCTTCGAGACAGGCGATCCGGACCCGCTGCCGGCTCTCCAGAATGCCCACGAACTGACTCGCCGCGAGCAGCGCCTCGGGGGTGCCGGTGTCCAGCCAGGTGTAGCCCCGGCGCAGTTCCACGAGCCGGGCCCGGCCCTCGGCGAGATAGGTGAGATTCACATCGGTGATCTCCAGTTCTCCCCGCTCCGAGGGCTTGATGTTCTTGGCGATGTCCACCACGTCGTTGCTGTAGAAGTAGAGGCCGGTGATGGCACGGTCGGAGCGTGGAGCAGCCGGCTTCTCCTCGATCGAGACGAGGCGTCCGTGGGCGTCGACCTCTCCGACGCCGTAGCGCTCGGGATCGCTGACCTGGTAGCCGAACAGGACGCAGCCGTCCACGTCGCGCGCGTTCTCCTGCAGCAGCGGCGACAGTCCGGGGCCGTGGAAGAGGTTGTCGCCCAGCACCAGGGCCACGGAGTCGCCGCCGATGTGATCCGCGCCGATGAGGAATGCCTCCGCGAGACCGTTGGGATGCTCCTGCCCCGCATAGCTGAACGTGAGGCCCAACTCCGCGCCGTCGCCGAGCAGTCGGCGGAACTGCGGGAGGTCTGCGGGGGTGGAGATGATCAGGATGTCGGTGATGCCGGACAGCATGAGCACCGAGAGCGGGTAGTAGACGGTGGGTTTGTCGTAGACCGGCATCAGCTGCTTGGACACCGCGAGCGTCGTCGGGTACAACCGCGTGCCACTGCCTCCCGCGAGGATGATCCCTTTCATGTTCTCCGTCCGTTCCGCTGGAGTGAGGACCGGACTGAAGCCCATCACCCTGCCCTCGCGGGGCTCTCGTGCGCCGATCCAGCGTCGGCGCGGAGCGCGGTTCCGCCGGCCGGGCGACGGACTCGACCGGACGTCGAAGGGCCGTTGCGAGAGTGTGCCGGGCCGAAGTCCCCTCATGACATGCGGAGTTGCGTTGCGTGTACTCGTCATGGTCAGTCCGGTGCCCACCCATCTGGCGCCGCTCGTTCCGCTCACCTGGGCCCTGCGTGCCGCGGGCCACGAGGTGCTCGTGGCCTGCCAGCCGGACGTCGTGGCGACGGCACGGCGGGCCGGTCTCTGTGTCGCGGTCGTCGGTGACGCCTACGACGATGTCGGCAGGCGCCGACGCGAAGGCCAGCCCGTCGGTGCCGGTCCCGATGCCGTTCCTGATGCCGCTCCCGGCCCCTCGAAGGCCGCGGGGAGCCCGCCGTGGCCGAAGCTCGCGCGGAAGTGGCGCGAGCGGATCGACCAGGTGCTGGACCCCTGCACGGACGTGGCGCGGCGGTGGCGGCCCGACCTGATCGTCGCCGATCCGCTGGAGTTCGCGGCGCCCCTGGTAGCCGGTGAGCTGGGGATCGACTACGTCCACCACCGTTGGGGGGTGGACGCGCTCGGCGACGAGCGGTGGCAGTACGCGGAACGCGCGCTGTCCGATGTTTCCGGTGCCCGGCTGTCGGGCGGTCTGCCCCAGCCCTCGCTGGTGCTCGATCCTTGTCCGCCCGGTCTGCAGGCGCCGGACCTGAGCCGGGGCGCGGGGATCCGGTTCGTACCGTTCAACGGCAGCGGGAGCCGGCCCGCTCCCGCCCCGCGCCGCGGCACCCGGGTCTGCGTGTGCTTCGGGACCAGAACGGTCGCGCTGGGCGGTGCGGACGTCGTGCGGCGGACGCTTCGTGCGCTGGCCGGGCCGGGAGCACCCGAAGAGGTGGTGGTCGCGGGCGCCGGAGCCGAGCTGGGTGAACTTCCGGACGGGGTACGGCTCCTGGGGTCCGTACCGCTGCACCTGTTCCTCTCGGAGTGCTCGCTGGTGGTGCATCACGGTGGCGCGGGGACCACCCTCACCTCCACGGCGTTCGGCCTGCCGCAGCTGGTGCTGCCACAGGCCCCCTATCTCGTCGAGCACGGGCAGCGGCTGTCCGACCGCGGCGCGGGCGTCCTGCTGGGCGCCGGAGAGCAGGGTACGGAGGAGATCCGCGGGGCCGTCGCGGATCTGCTGTCCCACCCCGGCCCGGGCCTGGCCGCACGTGAGCTGGCCGAGGAGATGGCCGCCATGCCGTCGCCCGGCAGCTGGGTGACTCCGCTGAAGGAGCTCGTGGGGCGCGGTGGACGCGGTGGACGCGGTGGACGCGCCGGCTGACACGGACAGACGGCCGAGCGGAGAGAAGCGCCTGGTTCCGCAGGCTTTCTCTCCGCTCGGCCTCTTCACACGGGCGGCCGCGGCCGGGGGAAACCGTCGCCGTCCCGTGGGTCTCCCTGCCGGGGCTCAGGTCCCTTCGGAACCGGCCTTCCCCGCCTTGTTCCCGGCGGGTTCCGGCTTCGCCCGGGCCCAGTTCGGCTGCGCGTCGTGCATCGTCTCCTTCACGAAGAAGGAGAGCGCGACGGCGATCACCGACACGGCGGCCGCCGTGAGGTACATGACGTGGTTGGCCGAGACGAACGCGTCGACGACCGTCTCCCGCACCGAATCGGGCAGTTGCTGGACCGAGCCGAGGTTCGAGACGTTCCCGCCGAGCTGGTCCCGCACGTCCTGCGGCAGTCGGTCGTTGAAGGCCGAGTTGAGCAGGACGCCGAGCAGGGCGGTGCCCAACGCCTGTCCCATCCGGCCCAGGAACCGCACCGAGGTGGTGGCCACACCCAGCTGGTGTGCCTCGACGGCGTTCTGCACGGCGAGGATCGACACCTGCATGAGGCCGCCGAGCCCCGCGCCGAGCAGGAACAGGTCGACCGCGATCACCCACGACGAGGTGTGCGTACCCAGCGTGCCCAGCAGTGCCAGGGCGGCGGTGCACAGCAGGTTCCCGATCACCAGGACCATGCGGTAGCGGCCGAACCGGGAGATCCACATGCCGCCGGAGGTCGAGAAGAGGACCAGGCCGACCGCCAGCGGCACGGTGAACAGGGCCGAGCTGGTCGGCGTCTGCGCCCGCGCGATCTGCATGTACGTGGCCAGGTACACGGGCGCGGACATGACCGCGAGTCCCGTGACGATCTGCAGCGGGGTGACCGTGCGGTAGACCGGGTTGCGGAACAGTGACAGCGGCAGGATCGGTGCGGTGGCGCGCCGTTCCCACCAGATGAACAGGGCGCTGAGCAGGATGCCTCCGACCCCCATGGCCAGGATCAGCGGCGAGGTCCAGGAGTACTTCGTGCCGCCCCAGTCCGTGACGAGCAGGATGACGCTCGCGGCCGCGGCGATCAGGACCGCGCCGAGGATGTCGACCGGCTCCCGGCGCCGCCCGCCGGCGGGCAGGTGCAGCGCGTACAGCATGATCGCCAGTGCCGCGATGCCGAGCGGCAGGTTGATGTAGAACAGCCCGCGCCAGGAGAGGTGTTCGCTGACCACGCCGCCGAGCAGCGGGCCCGCGACGCTGCCGCCACCGATGATCGCGCCGCCCAGGCCGGACCTGCGCGCGCGGTCCTTGGGCGGGGAGATCATCGCGACGATGACCAGTGTCACGCCGACGAGGCCTCCCGCGCCCAGTCCCTGGATGCCCCGGAAGACGATCAGCTGGGTCATGTCCTGGGCGGTTCCGCAGAGCATGGAGCCGGCCAGGAACAGGCTGGTGGCGAAGACGAAGACGCGTTTGGGGCCGAAGACGTCGCTCAGCTTGCCGTACAGCGGCTGGGTGGCCGTGGAGGCCAGGAGATAGACCGTGAACAGCCAGGGCAGCATCCGCAGCCCCTGCTGAGGATCCAGGTCCCGGGCGATCGTCCATGCCGCACTGCCGACGATGGTCTGGTCGAGGCTGGCAAGCAGCAGGGTGCCGAGCGCGCTGGCCGAAACCCATTTGATCATGTTCGGCGACATCGCCCTCGGCCCGTCGGGCGTCTGCTTCGCCGTCGTGGTGGTCGGACCGCTCATCTCTGTGGACGCTCCTCGCTCATCGGTGGTGGCGCGGCCCGGTGGGGCGCCGCTCGTCCGGAACCACGGTGCGACGACGACCTGAGCCGGCGCTGACACCGACCTGAGCCGGCGATCGCGTGACCGAGCCGCGAGAACAGCGGTTGCTCTATAGAACTTCTAGATATATCGTCATCCTCGGCAGGGTAGTCCTGCAGCTCAGCGACCCGAGAGGTGGAACACCATGAACGACACAGAGATCCCCCCCACCAGGGAGCCGGCCCCCGTACGTGCCGTCGAGCCGGTGTCACCGCGCGCCGAACCCGCGCTCGCCCCGGTGCCCTCCACGCCGGCGGCACCCATGGCCCTGCCGGCCGTCGCTCCGGCCGCCGCCATCACGGCCGTGCGCGCCCACAAGGCCGGACGCGGGGACATCAGGAGCGCGGCCCTCACCCTCCTCGCCGAGCAGCCGGCGAACGGATACCAGATCATCCAGTACATCGCGGAGCGCAGTCACGGCTCCTGGCGGCCGAGCCCGGGCGCGGTCTATCCGGCTCTGCAGGGACTGGAACAGGACGGGCTCGCCGAGCAGTACGAGGGCACCGGCCGCAAGAACTACCGGCTGACCGAGGCCGGCCGCGCGCACGTGGCGGAGCACCGGGAGCAGCTGGACGCCCTGTGGGACACCCTGGCCGACGCCGTCGACGAGCGCGCCGTGGAGATCAACACCTTGTGCGAACACGTCGTCACCGCCGTACGGCACGCCCTGCACGACGCCGACGACGAGCGGTACGACCGGACCCGCCAAGTCCTCCTGGACGCGCGGCGCTCGCTGTACCGCCTGCTCGCCGAGCAGGACGCCTGAGGGCGGCAGAGGAAACGGGCGGCTTCTCGCCCCCTTCCCCGCACGACGAGGCGGTCCGCTCCGGCGGGCCGCCTCGACCGCGTTCCGACCGAGGCTCGAACGACGGCTTCGACGATGGCGGCGCAAACCTGCCGTAGTCCGTCGAGTCCGTCGGTGAGGGAGATCCTCGATGCGCGTCCTGTTCATGAGTACCCCGGTGTCCACGCACTTCGCGCCGTCGATACCACTCGCATGGGCACTGCGTGCGGCCGGGCACGAAGTGCTGGTCGCGGGGCAGCCGGACATCATCGGCACGGCCCACGGGGCCGGGCTGTGCACGGCGGTCGTCGGCGAGTACTTCGACGCGCTGGAGCCGCTCACCTCCGGCCTCCCCGACGGCAAGCGGCCGATCGAGGTGGGACGCACCAGGGTGCGGGACGGGCACTGGGACGCGGTCAACAAGATCTGGCTGATCCACTGCCGTTACATGGTGTCCCAGTACCTGGCGCTGGCCAGGGAGTGGAAGCCGGACCTGATCATCGCGGACCCGCTGGAGTTCAGCGCGCTCATCGTCGGCGGGGTCCTCGGGATACCGACGGTCAACCGCCGCTGGGGCATCGACCCGGCCGGATTCCCGGGACAGGAGATGGCCCGCAGGACGATGGGGACCATGCTCGGCCGGCTCGGCCTCGACGGCCTTCCGGCCCCCGCCCTGGTCATCGACCCCTGCCCGCCGAGTCTCCAGGTCCCGGAGGCGCCGCCGAGCCGGGGAATGCGGTACGTGCCCTTCAACGGCACCGGCACCCTGCCCGACTGGGCGAAGGAGGAGCCGCGCGGGCGGCGCCGGATCTGTGTGACGTTCGGGCGGCTGACCGCGGCCCTGAACGGCATGCCCCTGTTCCGGGCCACCGCCGAGGCCGCCGGGGAACTCGACGGTGTGGAGACGATCCTCACTCTGGAGCCGGAGTTCCAGGGCGAGTTGGGCCCTGTCCCGGCATCCGTACGGGTGGTGGATCCCGCACCGCTCAACCTCTTCCTCGACACCTGCGACGCGATCGTGCACCACGGTGGGGCGAGTTCGACGCTCACCGCCTCGGCGTTCGGGCTGCCGCAGCTCGTCCTGCCCGGCATCACCGACACGTTCGTCGTCGCCGACCGCGTCGAGGCGGTCGGCGCGGGCCGGCAGCTCGACGAGGCGGAGACTCAGAACGATCCCGCGGCGATCCAGGCGGCGCTGCGTGCCGTTCTCGACGAACCCGACTGCACGAAGGGGGCCCACCAGCTGCGCGACGAGATCGCGGCCATGCCGGCTCCGGCCGACCTGGTGCCCGTACTCGAAGAACTGGTGGGCTGACCCGTGCGGGTGCTGTTCGCGGCCGTCTCGGTGACCAGCCATCTGCTGCCCATGGTGCCCCTGGCCGGAGCGTTGCGCGCGGCCGGCCACGAGGTCATCCTGGTGGGCCAGCCGGACCTGCTGCCCGAGGCCGAGGCCGCGGGGTTCGTCACCGCCTCCGTCGGCAGCGCACAGCTGGAGGCGGAGCGACGGCGCAGGATGGCTCAACTCGCCGAGCAGCAGGCGGCCGTGCCCGGCGGAACCTGGCAGCCGACCTGGGACCAACTGGCCGCGCGCTGGCGCGAACGGGTGAACGGCGTGCTCGACGACTACCTGGAGATCGGCCGGTGGTGGCGCCCCGACCTGATCGTCACGGACCCCCTGGAGTTCAGCGCGCGCGTTCTCGGCGGAGCGCTCGGCGTACCTGTGGTGGTGCACCGCTGGGGCCCGGAGACCATGTCCACCGAGGCGGCCGGACCGGCCCGGCGGGCCCTGGCGGAGACCTGCGCGCGGGTCGGTGTCCCGGACGGGCTCGGTGATCCGGCTCTGGTGATCGACCCGTGCCCTCCCGGTCTGCAGTTCCCCGAGGCGGCGCCGGCTCAGGCGGTGCGCCACGTGCCGTTCAACGGTGCCGGGTCGGTGCCGGAGTGGGCGCACCGGGGCACCGGTGGGCGGCGCCGGGTCTGCGTGTCCCTCGGGAGCATGCCCGCGGACCTCGGCGGCCTTGCCCTGCTGCGGACGCTCGCCTCGGCGTTGGCCGCTCTGGACCGGGTCGAGGCGCTCGTCCCCCTCGACCCGCGGCTGCGCGAGCAGGTCGGCGAACTGCCCGACTCCGTGCGGGTGGTGGACCCGGCGCCGCTCAATCTCTTCCTGGACGGCTGCGCGGCCGTGATCCACCACGGTGGTTCCGGCACGGCCCTCACCGCGATCGCCCACGGCCTTCCCCAGCTCGTGCTGCCGCAGTTCAGTCCCGCCCTGGCGATGTGCGGCGAGCGGGTGTCCGCGACGGGCGTCGGCCTGAACCTGCCGGCGGACACCCGGCCCGGCCCGGCAGAGATCGCCACGGCCGTACGGACCCTCCTCGACGATCCCGGGCCGCGCGCCCGTGCGGAGGAAGTACGCCGGACCATGGTCCGCCAGCCGACACCGGCGGCCCTCGTTCCGCGGCTGGAGTCGCTGGCGGTCGGCAACGCGCCGCGGCGGGAGGCGAGAAGCCGCTGACCGACCGCCCCCGCCGGGCGCGCCAGGGCCCTTCTGATGGATCTCCGCGGCGTCGCGACGCCCGGCACGCTCCCCCACTGCCTTAAGGGCGTGGGAGGTGCCCCACTCGCCGCACCTTCTCCCCCGGAGATCCGTCAGAAGGGCCCTGGCCGTCGGCGGCCGCCGACACGAGGAGCGCGAGCGCGGCACGCCGGCCCGTCCCGGTACCGCGACGGTGCGCGGCGGCGTACGCGTCCTCGCCCAGCAGGCGGCGGGCGGCCCCCGCGATACGGCTCGCGTCGGGGCCGGCGTCCCGGGGCGCTGTGCGCAGGACGGCCACGGTGCCCAGGGCATGCGCGGCCTGTTCCGGGCGGCCCTCGGCCAGCTCGACATCGGCGAGGAGTTCGGCCAGCCGGGCGGCGATGCCGGGCTCCGGGGCCGGCGGCAGCGCCGCGACCGCCTCGGTGAACCGCTGCCGCGCGATCAGCGGCCGGCCCTCGGCCGACGCCACCGAGCCGAGCGAGGCGAGCAGCAGGGCGCGCACCTGGTCGGGGCGCTGCCCGGTCGTGTCGAACTCGGCGAGGGCCCTTTCGAGGAGGCTCCGTGCCCGCTCCGGCTGCCCCGACCAGCGCGCGACGTCACCCAGCGCCTGGTGCGCGTAGGCGCGCTGCTCCCGCGCTCCGAGCTCGTCCGCCAGCTCCAGTGCCTCGTACAGCTCGGTCTCGGCCCGCACCAGGTCGCCCTCGTACGCCCGCTCGGTGGCCAACCGGACCATCAACAGCGGCTGGTCCTCCCGGTCACCGAGCTCGGCGACGAGCCGGAGCGCCTCCTCCAGCGCGGTGATCGCCGCTCGCCGATCACCGCGGGCACTCTGCGACTCGGCCGACGCCACCAGCACCTGTGCGATGCCCCACCGTTCGCCGATGCCGCGGAACGACTCCGCGGCGATCGCGTAGTCGGCCGCCGCCCGTTCGGCCTCGCCGAGCGTCATCTCGATCTGTCCGCGGTGCAGATGGGCGAGCGCGCGTACCCAGGGATCGGCGTCCTGGGAACGGCGTCTGACCGATTCCAGGATGGCGCCGTCCCCGCTCAGCATGCTCGCGATGGGCTCGAACAGACCGAGCGCCGGATGCGAGAAGGGCGTGCCCGCCTGCTCCATCTCGTCGATCAGCGCGCGGGCTTCGGCGATACGGGCCCGCAGGCTCCCGGACTCGCCGCCCTCCCCGGCCAGTTGGGGAACGGCGGTGACCAGAGCGAGGGCACGTGCCGACGGGGGTGCCTCCCCGGGGTCCAGCGCCAGGGCGCGCTCGGCCCAGTGCACGCCCTCCCTCCGGTAGCCGTGCAGGAACCAGTACCAGCCGAGCGCGGCGACCAGCCGAGTGGCGATCTCGCCCTCGGCATGCTCCACCGCCCAGTTCAGAGCGGCCGAGAACTCGTCGTGCTCACACGTCAGGTGCCGCAGCCAGGTGAGCTGGTCGTGCCGGCGCAACCGCGGTTCGGCGTCCTCCGCCACGGCGAGGAAGTACTCGGCGTGGCAGCGCAGTGTCGACTCCTGCCGGCCCATGGCCTCGAGTTTGGCCAGGGCGAACACACGCACCGTCTCCATCATGCGGTAACGCGGCTCACCGTCCACCTCGGTGACAGTGAGAAACGACTTGTCGACCAGCCCCGCGAGCGGTTCGAACACCTCGTGGCCGCGGAGCGGGGTCGTACCGGCGTCCGGCCGGCCGGCGGCCACCCGTTCCACCGCGCCGAGGAACGCACCGCTGCGGAACACCGAGAACCGTGCGGCCAGTTCGCGCTCGGCCGCGCTGAGCAGGTCCCAGCTCCAGTCGACGACGGCGTGCAGCGTCCGCTGGCGGGGCAGCGCCGTCCTGCTGCCCGCGGTGAGCAGGGCGAACCGGTCGTCCAGCCGGGAGCGGATCTGCTCCGGCGACATCGAGCGGAGCCGGGTCGCGGCCAGTTCGATGGCCAGCGGCAGGCCGTCCAGGGCCCGGCAGATGTCGAGTACCACTCCGACGTTCTCGTGGGTGACGCGGAACGACGGCCGGCCGGCCGCGGCCCGCTCGCCGAAGAGCCGGATCACCGGGCTGTCCAGAACGGCTTCGGCCGGCGCCGTCCGGTCCGGCAGGGGCAGCGGAAGCACCTGGATCAGCTGCTCGCCGACGATGCCCAGGGGTTCCCTGCTGGTCGCCAGGACCCGCACCTGCGGGCACCGGGCCAGCAGGCCGTCGACCAGTGCGGCGACACTGTCGATGACCTGCTCGCAGTTGTCCATCACCAGCAGCAGCCGCTTGTCCCGCAACACCTGGGTCAGCCGGTCGAGAGGACCGCTGGCGCCGGTGACAGGACCGGCGATCAGCCCGCCGGCGCGCAGTCCCAGCGTGGTGACGACGGTCTGGGGTACGTCCGAAGGGTCGGTCACCGAGGCCAGTTCGATCCACCAGACCCCGTCGGACATGTCCTCCGTCAACCGGGCCGCCGACTCCGCCGCGAGCCGTGTCTTGCCCGCTCCGCCCGCTCCCACGAGGGTGAGCAGTCTGGACCGCCCGAACAGCCGGCCGACCTCCGCCATCTCCTCCTCCCGGCCGACGAACCGGGTGACCTGGGCTCGCAGATTCGTCCGCGGGCGAGCCGTGGGAGCCGGGGCCGCCGTGCGCCGCCGCACCGGCCCGGTCTCGCCGCGCAGCACCGCCAGGTGAGCCTTGGCCAGCTCCGGCCCCGGATCGACACCCAGCTCATGAGCGAGTAGACGGCGGGCTTCCTCGTACGCGGCGAGAGCGTCGGCCTGCCGTCCGGCCGCGGACAGGGACCGCATGAGCTGGCCGCGCATGCGCTCCCTGAGCGGGTGAAGGGCCACCAGCGTCTCCAGTTCGGGCACCAGGTCGACACCGGCGCCCGTGGCCAGGTCGGCCTCGACGCGGTCCTCGGTGACGGCCAGCCTCAGCTCGACGAGACGGTTGCGGTGCAGGCGGGCGAACGCGGCTTCCCCGAAGTCCTCCAGAGCCTGCCCACGCCACAGGTCGAGGGCGGCGCGCAGGATCACCGACGCCTCGGCGTCGTCGTGGCCGAGCAGCGCCCGGCCACTCGCCGCCAGGTCCTCGAACCGCCGTGCGTCGAGGGCCTGCGGTGGGACGGCGAGTCGATAGGCGCGGGCCCGGGACTCCAGGAGACCCTCGGGAAGCGTCCGGCGCAGTCGCGAGACCAGCACCTGCAGGGCGTTCGGCGCACCCGCGGGCCGGTCGTCCTCGTCCCAGAGTTCGTCGATCAGCCGCTCACTGGGGACCGGCCTGCCACCCGCCAGGGCCAGCAGCACGATGAGTGCGCGCAGCCGGGTGCCCGGCACGCCGACCAGGGTGCCGTCCTCGGTCCGGACCTCGAGTTCGCCCAGGATGTCGATGCGTACGCTGCTCACCACAGACTGATTGTGCAGGCCGGTCCGGGCGCGAGGCACTCGCGGGGTCGTCCGGCCGGTTCGGCGGGGGAGATCAGACGGTCGTGCGCAGGCCCGCCTCCAGGGCGAGGCATTCCTCGTACGTGGGCAGCAGGCCCGCCGCGCCCGCCTCGGCGAGCGTCATCGCGGAGGCGTCCTTGTCCGACATGAGCGGCTGCTCGGTGAGGCCCCAGGGGATGCCGAGCTGCGGGTCGAGCGCGTTGATGTCCACCTGGCTGCCGGGGACGAACTCGGACGAGCAGAGGTAGCAGACGCACGCGTCGTCGGTCAGGGCGAGGAACCCGTGCCCGAGCCCTTCGGAGAGATAGACGGCGGCGCCCGACTCGGCGTCGAGCCGCGTCATGTCGTACATGCCGAACGTCGGGGAGCCCAGCCTGGTGTCGACCACGACGTCGAGCACCGCCCCGCGCACGCAGGTGACCACCTTCGCCTGGCCCGGTGGGGTGAGCGTGCCGTGGATGCCCCGGAGGGTGCCTCGCCGCGAGCTGGAGAAGTTGACCTGGGCCACCGGGAAGGGCCGCCCCGTCGCCTCGATCACCTGGCGGTGCCGGTGCAGCTCGAAGAACGACCCGCGGCGGTCGGACAGCTGATGCGGTGTGATCCGCCAGGCACGCGGCACCGCGAGTTCACGAACGTCCATAGTGCGCCGACCGTAGGCGGGCGCACTCGATTCTCGGTTGAGCCGACGCCGAGCGGCCCAGGACCACCGAGCGTGGACACAGGCTTGAAGCCGGGCCAGAAGCATGGTCCGCGCGCCGACGGCCGGCCACCGCACGGTGTGGCGGATCCGGGCGCACAGACAGCGGGTTGCGGAGGTCCCCATGTTCGGCAGCGCCGAAGAGCAGTACGTCACACCCGGCGAGTCGGATCGCGCCAGAGTGGTCGTGCTGGGCGGAACGGGTTTCGTCGGAAGGCACGTGTGTGCCGCGCTCCTGGGCGAGGGCGGCGACGTGGTCGCCGTGTCACGGCAGGCCGGCCCGGGCCGGCCCGGGCTGCGGCCGCTCGCGCTCGACCTGTGCCGCACCCCGCCCGGCGAACTCGCGCACGCGCTCACCCAGGGCCGGCCCACGGTGGTGGTGAACGCCGCCGGCGCGGTGTGGGCGGCCACCGAGCAGGAGATGGTCACCGCCAACACCGAACTGGTGCGGCGGGTGGTCGACGCGCTGCGCCGCGCCGTACGGCCGGTCCGGCTGATCCACCTCGGCTCGGTGAACGAGTACGCGCCGACGGGGCACGGGCAGCCGGTCGACGAACGGACGCCGACCCGGCCCACGACCGCGTACGGACGGACCAAGCTGCAGGGTACGGAGCTTGTCCTGCACGCGGCGCGGCGCGGCGACCTCGACGCGCTCGTCCTGCGCATGGCCAACGTCGCCGGGCCCGGTTCACCTCCCGCGAGCCTGCTCGGCAGGGTGGCCCACGAACTCCGGCTGGCCCATGTCGAGGGGCGGGCCGCCGAGATCCGTCTCACCCCGCTGCGCGCCGAGCGCGACTTCGTCGACGCCCGGGACGCGGCCACCGCGGTGCTCACCGCCGCCCGCTCCCGCGTGGGCGGGCGGGTCCTCAACATCGGCAGCGGAGAGGCCGTCGCCGTTCGCGCGCTGGTCGATCTGCTGATCAAGGTGAGCGGGGTGCCCGCCCATGTGGTCGAGGAACCGGTCGACGGCGCCGGGGGTGTCCGGCCGGAGCGGCTGGAAGTGGACATCCGGCTCGCCCGGGAGCTGCTCGGCTGGTCGCCGCGCCGCCGCCTGGAGGACGCCGTGTCCGACCTGTGGCGGGCTCTCGACGAGTGACGGAGGGCCGCACCGGACCGGGCGGCCGCCGTCGGCCGACCGCCCATGGGAACACCGACCGAACACCGACGAGAAAGAGGGCACATGCGCGTACTGTTCGCCACCTGGACGGGGTCCTCCCACCTGTTCCCACTGGTTCCGCTCGCCTGGGCCGCTCGGGCGGCCGGGCACGAGGTACGGATCGCGGCTCCGCCTTCCTGCACCGAGGCGATCACCGGGGCCGGTCTGACGGCGGTACCGGTGGGCCGGGACGTCTCGGGCGAGGAGATGGCCCGGCGTACCCAAGGGCTGAGCGCCTGGCTGGGCGAGACGGCGCCGTGGCCGCGGGACTGGGCGCGGTCGCCCGAGACGCTGGGGGGCGAGGTCGCCGCGGTGTACACCGCGCTGGCGGAGAAGCAGTTCGTGGTCGCCGACGCGCTGGTCGAGGACCTGCTCTCCTTCGCCAGGACCTGGCGCCCGGATGTGATCGTGCACGACACCGTCTGCTACGCGGCGACCGTGGTGGGCGCCGTGCTCCGAGTCCCCACCTTCAGCCACATGTTCGGCTCCCCGATGATCACCCGCAACGAACTGGAGGGCATGACAGGTGATCCGCTGCCGGGATACGCGGCCCTGTTCGAACGGTTCGGGGTGCAGCCCCCGCCGGGGCCCACGGGGTGGCTCGACCCCTGTCCGCCGGAACTGCGGTGGCCGGCGGCCGTGGAGCGCACGTCCGTCCGCTTCGTTCCCTACAACGGGAGCGGCGGCGTGGAGCCGGAGTGGTTGCGCGAGCCCCGGGACAGGCCTCGCGTCTGCCTCACCTGGGGCGTGACCGCCGCTCAGGTCCGCCCGGAGCGGATGCCGGTGGCCTTCGAACGCACCCTCAAGGTGCTCTCGGCGCTGGACGCGGAGATCGTCCTCGCTGTCAGCGCCGCCCACCGTGACCTGCTCGGCGAACTGCCGCCGGACACCCGCGTGGCCGAGTCCGTGCCGTTCAGCCTCCTGCTGCCCGGCTGCGACGCGCTGATCCACCACGGTGGTACGGGCACCGGGCTGACCGCGTTGGCGGCCGGAGTGCCGCAGCTCATGTTCCCCCTCGCGCCGGTACTGGCCGCGTTCGCCGAACGGGTGGACGCGGCGGGGGCGGGCGCCATGCTCGACCCCGCGGACAGCAGTGATGTGGAGGGCATCGAGGAGGCGTTGCGCACCCTGCTGTCCGAGGCCGGCCGAGCTCGCACCACCGCGGTCCGCACGGCGATGGAAGCCCTGCCGGCTCCGGCCGATGTGATTCCCCTCCTGGTGGAGGCGGCCGCCGCCCGCTGAACCCTCCGCGCCGCCCGGGTGTGCGCCTGGGCCGTTCCGGCCGGGTGTGCCCCGGGCCCGTCGTGCGGCCCGGGGCACACCCGGCGTCCGGCTGTCCGGCCACGCCCGGCTGTCCGGCCACGCCCGGCTATCCGGCCACGCACTCCAGTACGGTCCACTCCCCCGTCCCGGGCTCGTTGGCGAGCCGGAAACCCGTGGCCGCCAGCAGCCGCCGCCACTCCTGGAGATTGCGCTCCCGGCCGCCCATGACCACCATCATGTCGATGTCGAGGAACTTGGCCGGGTCCCAGGTGTTCATCGGCGCCACCACCTGCTCGAGAATCAGCAGCCGCCCACCGGAGTCGCCGACGGCCGCGCGGACCCTGCGCAGAATGGACTCCGCCGCGTCGTCGGGCCAGTCGTGCAGGACTGTCTTGAGTACGTAGGTGTCACAGCCGGTGGGCAGTTCGTCGGTGAAGAAGTCACCAGCGACGACGTCGACCCGGTCGGCCACCGAGTGCTCCCGGAGCAGACCGTGCGCCTCGGCCACCACGGACGGCCGGTCGAAGAGCACACCGGTCGCACCGGGATGCCGCTGGAGCAACGACGCCAGGAAGTAGCCGCGCCCGCCGCCGATGTCGGCGATCCGGAGAGGGCGGCCGAAGTCGTGGCGGTCCAGGTAGATCCGGCCGAGGCGGCGACTGATCCCGGTCATCGCCGCGTCGAAGGTGTGCAGCGCCTCCTCGTCCTGCTCCAGGTACTCCCAGAACGACATGCCGTACACGTGGTCGAAGCCCGGCTTACCGGTGCGCACGCTGTGCCCGACGCCGGTGAACGCGCGGTTGAACCGCTCCGAGCCGTCGAGCAGCACCGCGTCCCGGACGTTGTCGGGGAGGTCGGCGCGCAGCCCCTCGGCCAGTTCGGTCAGGGCGAACACCTCCGGCTCGGTCTCGTGGAACAGGCCGATCAGCACGGCGAACCGCAGGAGGCGGTAGAGCTGCGTGGCATCGCACCCGACCGCTTCGGCGATCTCCCGCACCGGCCGCGGCCCTCCGGTCAGCTGCCCGGCGACATCGAGTTCGGCCAGCGTGTGGATGACCGCGGTGAACCGCTGCCCGTTGGCCAGCAGCATCAGCCTCTCCCGGGCGGGCAGTTCCACACCGCCGACGGGCGTCAGAAGATCCACGGGGGTCGGTTCAGACATCCTGGTGCACTCCGTCCATGAGGTGGGTGGTGAAGACGCCGGCGGCGGGCCCGAACTGGAGGACCGCGTGGCCCGCCGCGCAGTTCACGTCCCGCCAGGCGCGCTGGACCGGGTCCGACATGGTCTGCGACCGTGCGCCCCCGATCCGGAAGAGCCGGTCGACGGCGGCGCCGAGCAGCTCCGCCGCGAACGCGAAGTCCCGTGGCGCGCGGGCACGTTCGAGCGCCCCGGCCGCTCCGCCGTCGGCGGCCGCGGCCGCCCGTTCGAGCAACAGCTGCGCGGCGTCGATCTCGGCCCCGGCGCGCGCCAGCGCCGTGTGGACCGCCGGATCGGCCCGCGTCGCCGTACCGGTGATCTCCGTCTTGACCGCCAGCCGTGCCGCCGACGAGCGCAGCGCACCGCGTGCCGCGCCGAGCACGGGCGCGACAAAGGTCAGGCCGTTGACGAGTTTGAACGGGATCCGCGGGCAGGACGCCTCCTCCGCCGCGGCTCCCGTCATCAACTCCGCCTGGGCGAAGGACAGATGACCGGGTACGAATACGTCGTCGAGGGCGACCGCGTTGCTTCCCGTGCCGCTCAGACCGACGTTGGTCCAGGTGTCCAGGACGCGGTAGTCCGCGCGGGGCACCATGAAGAACCGGTACTCCGGGCCGGGGGACATGGCTCCCAGCAGGGTCCAGGAGGCGTGGTCGACGCCGCTCGCGAAGGGCCATCGGCCGCTGAGCCGGTGGCCGCCGTCGACGGCCGTCACCTCGCCGGCCGGTGCGATGGACCCCGCGAAGAGGTCGTCGGGGCCCCGGCCCCAGACCGCCTGCCGCCCCTTCTCCGGCAGATGGGAGACCATCCGGCCGAGGATGGCGTGCACCGCCGCGTTCCAGGCGGTCGACGCACAGCTCTCCCCGACCTCGGCGACGGCTTCGAGGAGTGCCGTGAAGGAACCTTCCGTGCCGCCCCAACGGGCGGGTACGAGATGGCGTGCGAAGCCCGCGTCCCGCAGCGCCGTGACGACCTCGGCGGGCAGTCGGCGCTCCGCCTCGGTCCGCTCGGCCCAGCGTGCCGCGACGGCACGGAGTTCGGCCGTGCGGGGTGCGGCCGTGCGGGGTGCGGCCGTGCGGGGTTCGGTACTTCCCTCCGGGGTGACGGTGTTGGCGGTGGTGGTCATCTGAGTCCTCTCGCGGACGGGCCGGCGACAGTCACTTGGCTTTCCTGCGGGGCGTGCCGGTGACGACGGTCGGCCGATCTCCCCGCCCGGGCGTGCCGAGGGTGCCGGACGCCGCCAGCTCCTCCAGCCGCGGTACGAGATCGGCGGGGGTCGGCTGGGCGAGCAGTTCGCCGCGCAGTTCCGCCGCGCCGCGGGCGTACGCGCCGTCGTCGAGGAGGTCCAGCAGCGCCGAGCGCAGCGCCTTGGTGCCGGCCCGCGGATCAGCCGTCAGTTCGGTGCGTACCAGATGACGTGCGGCGCCCAGTTGCTCCAGGCGGTCGCCGGTCATCATCTGTTCGGGGCGCGGCGAGACGATCAGCTGCGGGGTTCCGGACCAGACGGAGGTCATCGTGGTCCCGCCGCCGCCCTGATGGACCACCGCCGCACAGGACGGCAGCAGCAGATTGAGCGGGAGCGCCTCGACGACGCGGATGCGCGCGGCACCGGTGTCCAGGCGTTCGCGCTGCGCGGCCGAGAGCGCGAACACGACTTCGGCATCCAGACCGGACACCGCCTCGACGACCTGGTCGAAGACGTCGGGGTCGCCGTCCGACTGAATACGTCCCGTCGTGATGCCCCAGGTGACACAGACGCGCCGGCGTCCGACGGGTGCGAGCAGCCAGTCCGGGCTGCCGCCGGGGCCGTTGTACGGCACATAGCGCGAGGTGAGCCGGGGCTCGGAAGAGGGGAGCCCCATACGAGGCGGGCACGGGTCGAGCCACACGTCCGGTTCGGGTTTCGGGGCCACTCCGAACCGCTCGAAGAGGGCCACGAAGTCCGGTGCGAGCTCCCCGGTGAACGGATCCCGCTGGTGCCGCGGGATCGCGATGTTGCCCCACAGCGTCGCCGCGGTCGGTACGCCGAGCACGGCGCCCGCCACGAGGCCGGCGAAGGTGACCGCGTCGTGCACGACGAGGTCGGGCCGCCAGGCCCGCGCGAAGTCCACCACCCCGTCCACCATGGCCGAGGCCATGGCGGTCTGCTTGTGTCCGAGTGCGGCGTACATCTCGCGCTGTGCGCGGCTGAGCAGTTCGGGCCTGTCGTACCAGTCGGACGTCCAACGCTGCTGGTGATGCCAGGAGTTGAGGGCGGGTGCCGTGGACATGCCGACGAGGTCGGCGTCGTCGCGGACGGTCACCGGGCACAGGCCGGCCCGGCCCACGGCGTCGGTCAGGGCGGGGCCGACGGCGACTCGGACCTCGTGGCCCGCGGCCTGCAGGGCCCAGCCGAACGGCACCATGGGGAACAGATGTGACGGCCATGCCCACGTGGTGAGCAGTATGCGCAAGATCATCACCTCGGTGTGAGGGGTCGCGGTGGGCTGCCGCGATGATTTCCGCACGGACTCGACGTACGGCTGAGGAACGGTCGAGGGCCCCGCTCCTCTTCGAACCAGGTTCGAGACACGGTCGCCATGCTGCGTACGCCGTCGTGCATGCGTGGCCGACGGGGTGTGACGACTGAGGAGAGCCTGCGGATGGACATGGGACTGCGTGATCGGACCGTGCTGGTGACCGGTGGGAGCAGGGGGATCGGGCTCGCGGTGGCACGGGCGTACTCCGCCGAGGGCGCTCGGGTCGCGCTCACCTACCGGTCGGACGAGGAGGCGGGTGCGCTCGCCGCGGCCGGGCTGGGCGCGGCCGACGACCGCGCCTGTCATCTGCGGTACGCGCTCGACGAGCCCGGCTCGGCGGAGGCCGTCGTCGACGAGGTGTGTGCCCGGTGGGGCGGGATCGACGTCCTGGTGGCCAACGCCCTGGTACGCCCGCGCCGCCGGACTCCGGACGAGCGGTTCGAGGACCTGTCGCCGGCCGAATGGGAGCCCCTGCTGCACGGAAACGTCGCCGGGACGGTGCGCACCACACAGCTGGCCCTGGCCCTGATGCGCAAGCGGGGCTGGGGGCGCATCGTCCTCGTCTCCTCGCATGTCGCGGTGGACGGCAAGCCGCGCCAGGAGATCTACGGAGCCGCGAAGATGGCACTGCACGGGCTGATGCGCAGCATGGCGTGGGACGCGGGCCGCGACGGTGTCCTGGTCAATGTGGTCAGCCCCGGGCTGACACTGACGGAGGGCGTCCGCACCGCGCTGCCCGACGACGTGCGGGAGGAGGAGCGCAGGATGACACCGACGGGCCGGCTGAGCCATCCCGAGGAGATCGCGGCCGCGGTGACCTTCCTCGGCTCCGCGGCCAACGGCAACATCTCGGGCGAGGTCCTCACCGTGGCGGGCGGCCGCTGACCGGCGGCCCGTCCGGCGCCGCGGCTCAGTGGCCGGGCATCCGGAGGATCTCCACCACCGCCGCGGTGCAGGTGTAGCCGGCACCGCCGCCGAACAGCAGGACCCGGTCGCCCGGTGAGACGAGGGCGTTCTCGGTGAGGTGCGCGAGCCCCGCGAACTGGTCGCCCGCACCGACGTGGCCGGTGGTGCGCCCGTACGCCCAGGACGTGCGCTCGTCCGGCAGGCCGAGCAGGTGGTGCAGCTCGTGGCCGGTGCCCCGCCGGGAGACCGGGATGACCGCATGGGCGATGCCGTCGATGCTCGTGCCGGCGTCCTCCAGGGCCCGCGTCTTCGCGGCCACCAGCAGGTCGATGTAGCGGTGGGTGAGGTCCGGCAGGGCGGCGAGCTCCGCGCCACGGACCGTCCGCGCGCCCAGATCGACCGCCGACGACGGCTCGACCGGGTGCGGGACGAACGGCTCGTCGCCCCGGGCCAGTATCTCCAGCGAGTTGTCCACGCCGGTTGCCGTGGACAGCACCCGGGCGAAACCGTCGCGCGTGGACAGCACCAGTGCCGCGGCGCCGTCGCCGTACATCGTCACGTCGACGCTGTTCCAGCGGTCGACCCGCGGCCCGGCGAATCGGTCACCGGTGGTGAGGAGGGCGGCGTGTCCGTCGCCGATGCCCGCCCCGAGGTACGAGGCCGCCAGCTCGATCGCTCCCATGCCGCCGTTGCAGCGCTGCGCCAGACCGAAGGCGGGCACCTGGCGTCCGACGGCCTCATGGGCGATGTAACTGGCCGCGGGCCACATGTCGACGCCCTGGAACCACAGGGAGCTGTGCAGCACCAGGGCCACGTCCCCGGGGTCGGTGTTCCCGCGGCCGAGCGCCTCGCGGGCCGCGCGCACCGCCATCCGGGGCGGGGCGTCCTCCTCGGAGTCGGACGCCACCGTGACCGAGACGATCCCGCGCAGCTTGCCGCGCTCCGGAGCCAGCAGACCGTCGGAGACCGCGTCCTCGGCGGCGGCGAGGGGCGGCAGCCAAGCTGCCACGCCGGACACGAACAGGTTTTCCCAACGCATGGAGACCTCTTCCGTTTCGGATGTGGGGTGACGTGCCGGTCACCCTGACACCGCCGCCTTGAGCACCCGTCGAGGGGCCGGCGGCACTTCCACCGCGGCTTGAACCGGGGTCGAAGCGTGTCGGGGAGGGTGGCCCCAACCGCGACGTGGAGGTGGACGATGGCCCGCGAGGCCAAACGGCTCATTCTTGAATCGGTGGCGAAATACCACCAGGAGACCGCCAGGGACACGGAGTTCGTACCGGGGGTCACCCCGGTGCTGCCGTCCGGAGCGGTGCTCACCGCCGAGGACCGGGTGGCGCTGGTGGAGGCGGCGCTGGACATGCGCATCGCGGCGGGCGTCAGCTCCCGCAGGTTCGAGCGGCAGTTCGCCAGGGCGCTGGGGCTGCGCAAGGCCCACCTGACCAACTCGGGCTCCTCGGCCAACCTGTTGGCCCTGTCGTCCCTCACCTCGCCCCAGCTCGGGGACCGCAGACTGAGGCCGGGCGACGAGGTGATCACCGTCGCCGCGGGTTTCCCCACCACGGTGAACCCGATCTACCAGAACGGCATGACACCGGTCTTCGTCGACGTCGAGCTGGGCACCTACAACGCCACGGCTGAGCGCATCGCGGCGGCGATCGGTCCGAGGACCAGGGCCATCATGATCGCCCACGCCCTCGGGAACCCGTACGAGGTGGACGTGATCGCCCGGCTCGCCGAGGAGCACGACCTGTTCCTCATCGAGGACAACTGCGACGCGGTGGGGTCCCTGCACCGGGGCAGGCTCACCGGTACCTTCGGGGACCTGGCCACGACCAGCTTCTATCCGGCACACCACATCACCACGGGTGAGGGCGGCTGTGTGCTCACCGACAACCTGGCGCTGGCCAGGATCATCGAGTCGATGCGCGACTGGGGCCGGGACTGCTGGTGCGAACCCGGCGAGGACGACACCTGCCACAAGCGGTTCCGGTACCAGCTCGGTGATCTACCACCGCAGTACGACCACAAGTACACGTTCTCCCACGTCGGTTACAACCTGAAGGGCACCGACATCCAGGCGGCTCTGGGCATCACCCAGCTCACCCGCCTCGACGAGTTCGGAGCGGCACGGCGCCGCAACTGGCAGCGGTTGCGCGACGGTCTGGACGGCACGCCCGGCTTCCTGCTGCCCACCGCCACCCCGGACAGCGACCCCAGCTGGTTCGGATTCGCGATCACACTGACCGAGGACGCCGGGTACGACCGCTATGAGCTGCTGCGTTTCCTCGGCGACCGCAAGATCGGCACACGGCTGCTGTTCGCGGGCAACCTGACACGCCACCCGGGCTATCTCGACCGGGAGTTCCGCGTGGTGGGCGACCTCACCAACAGCGACGTCATCCTCGAACGGACCTTCTGGGTGGGTGTCTACCCGGGGCTGACGAGCGAGATGATCGACTATGTGGCCGCGTCGCTGCGGGAGTTCGCCCACGGCGCACGCTGACGGCGCACCACCGCGTACGGACGCCGTGTGGGCCTGCCCCTTCAGGAGGGGCAGGCCCACACGGCGTCGCGGCGCGGACTTCAGATGGCGCGGACTTCAGATTCAGATGGCGCGGACTTCAGATATCGAGGACGACGTCGTACGCGCCGAGCCAGGCGTTGAGCCACAGGGCCATCTCGATCCCGCCGCGGGCATAGGGCCTGCTGACGTCGCCCGGCGCCCGGCCCAGGACCCGGCGCGCCCGGCCGAGGTCCAGCAACGGCCGTACCGGGGCGTCCGGATCGTTCAGCACATCGGCCAGTTCGGCGCGCAGGGCCAGCTCGTAGCGGGGGTCCTGGGTGGCGGGATACGGCGTCTTCACCCGCTGGAGGATCGACGCCGGCAGGAGATCGGCGGTCGCGGCCCGCAGCAGGCTCTTCTCCCTGCCGTCGAAGGTCTTCATCGCCCAGGGGACGTTGAACACGTACTCCACCAGCCGGTGGTCGCAGAACGGCACCCTGACCTCCAGCCCGACAGCCATGCTCATCCGGTCCTTGCGGTCGAGGAGCGTCTGCACGAACCGGGTGAGGTTGAGGTACGTGATCTCCCTCATCCGGCGCTCGGTGGCGTCCTCCCCGGGCAGCACCGGGACCTCGGCCAGGCCCTCCCGGTAGCGGGCGGCCCGGTAGCCGGGGATGTCCAGCTTCTCCAGCAGGCCCGGGTCGAGAAGACCGAGGCCGCCGAAGTAGCGGGCCGATCCCGAGGTGAGCCAGGGGAAGGTGTCGGCGGCGATCGCGCGTGGGTTGCGGAACCAGAGGTAGCCGCCGAACAGTTCGTCCGCGGACTCGCCGGACAGCGCCACGGTCGACCGCTGCCGGACGGCGCGGAACAGCAGATACAGCGAGGGCCACATGTCGCCCCAGAACGCCGGGGGCAGGTCGGTGGCTCTGAGGACCGCGGCCCGGATCTCAGGAGCCACCAGGTCCGCGCTGTCCAGCAGCACCTCGGTGTGCTCGGCACCGACGTGCGCGGCGAGTTCGTGGGCGAACGGCGCGTCCGGGGACGAGCGCACCGCGTCCGGCGCGAACTCCCGCCCGGTCGGGGCGAAGTCCACGGAGAACGACCGCACCGCGGACTCACTGTGCGCCGCCGCCAGCGCGGTCACCGCGGAGGAGTCGAGTCCGCCGGACAGCAGGCTGCACAACGGGACGTCGGAGACGAGCTGGCGCGAGACGATGTCCTCCAGCAGGCCGCGGACGGTACCGATGGTGGTCCGCAGATCGTCCGTGTGCTCGGTCGCCTCCAGGGCCCAGTAGCGGCGCCGCCGCGTGCCCTGTCTGCGAACGCGCAGCAGTTGGCCCGGGCGTACCTCCCGCAGGGCGGAGAAGACCGCCTGCTCCGGGGTCTTCACCATGTCCAGGGCCTCGCACAGCCCGGTGGCGTCCACGGTGCGCGGGACGACCGGGTTGGCGAAGAGGGCCTTGGGCTCCGAACCGAAGATGATGCCGTGCTCGGTCTCGTGGTAGTAGAGCGGCTTGACGCCCATGCGGTCGCGCACGAGGAGCAGTTCCTCGGTTCTGGTGTCCCAGATGCCGAAGGCGTACATGCCGTTGAGCCGGTCGACCAGTGCCTCGCCCCATTCCAGATAGGCGTGCAGGACGACCTCGGTGTCGCTCCGGGTACGGAAGCGGTGCCCCTTGGCGGACAGTTCGTCGCGCAGCTCCCGGAAGTTGTAGACCTCCCCGCAGAAGGTGAGCGCGGCCACCGTGCCGCCGCCCGCGTCGTACGTCATGGGCTGGGCTCCGCCCGCGCGGTCGATGATGGACAGCCTGCGGTGGCCGAGCATGACCCGGCGTGCCGAGAAGATCCCCGAGTCGTCGGGGCCCCGGCAGGCCAGGACGTCCGTCATCGCTCGCGCGGTGGGCGGGTCGGTGGAAGGGTCGCGCTCGTAGTCGACCCACCCGACGATGCCACACATCTGCTGTGCCCTTTCCCGAGTTCGCCGACAGGGAGGTCAGACCGACTGCGTGGACGCCTTGTTGATCTCGTCCAGCAGGGCGCGCGGTGTTCCCTCGACGTCGATGGCCTCGTCGGACAGGGTGACCCCGAGATCCCGCTCGATCCACCTGACCGTGTTGAACAGGGCGAGCGAGTCGTAGCCGAGCGACTCGAAGTCGACATCGAGAATGTCTCCTTCGAGGTTGACGTCCTCGTCCTCGCCGGCGCTCGCGCGCAGGACGTCCACCAGTTCCTTGACACCGAAGGCGGCCATGTTCCGTGTTCCTCTCGTCAGTGGTTCCGGTACGCGTGCACCGGTTGCCGCGGCACGCGTGTCGCGGGTCTGCCGTGGTCACGCCTCGCGACGGACGACCATGGCGGAGTTGAATCCGCCGTAACCGCGCGCGAGGACAAGGGCGTTGATGAGCCGGGCTTCCCTCGGCTCGCCCACGACCAGGTCGATGAGCTCGTCGTGGGCCGGCCTGCCGATGTTCACCGTGGGCGGGACGACGTGGTCGCGCAGGGACAGCAGGGCCGTCGCGAGGTCCAGCGAGGCACCTCCGGCCAGCAGCCGTCCCGTCATCGTCTTGGGCGCGGTCACGGGCACACCGCGCGGCCCGAACACGCCGGCCAGCACCTCGGCCTCCAGTCGGTCCAGTTCGGGGACACCGCAGGCGTCGGCGTACACGACATCGATGTCCTCGGCCGTGATCCGCGCTTCCTCAAGCGCCATTTCGAGTGCGCGCCTCAGTCCGGGCTCCTGGCCGGTGCCGGGGCGGGGATCGAAGGTCGACGCGTAGCCGGCCACGGCGCCGTACGGTGTGCCCGCGCCGCGCCGCGCGGCCGCCTCCGCGTCCTCCAGGACGAGCAGCGAGCCGCCCTCCCCCGGGACGTAGCCCGACGCCTCCCTGTCGAAGGGCACATATGCCCGGGCGGGATCCTCGACCGTGGACACCCGCCCGGAGCGGGACATGCACAGCCACCCCCAGGGGCACAGGGCGCTGTCCACGCCGCCCGCGAGCATCTGCGGCGTGCCCTGCCGGATGTGCCGCCGGGCCTTGGCGACGGCGTCGAGTCCGCCGGCCTGCTCCGAGACGACCGCCGAGCTCGCGCCGCGCAGGCCGTGCCGGATCGAGATCTGGCCGGTGTTCACCGGGTAGAACCAGGCGAACGCCTGGTACGAGCTCACGTAGGCGCCCCCTTTGCTCCAGAGCGCCTCCATCTCCCGCTGTCCGAACTCCATTCCGCCCGCGGACGCGGCGGTCACCACACCCATCGCGAAGTCCGGCAGCTCGCCGGGGTCGATGCCCGCGTCGGACAGGGCCTCCTCGGCGGCGACGAGCGCGAGACGTGTCATGTGGTCCGTCTGCGGAATCAGCCGGCTCGGCAGGTGCTCCCGCGGCTCGAAGTCCTTGACCTCGCCGCCCGTTCGGCCCGGATACCCCTCCGGTTCGAAGCGGGTGATCGGGCCGATGCCGCTCTCGCCTCGCAGGACCGCCGCCCAGTAGGCCTCGGTGCCCAGCCCGTTCGGCGAGACCGTACCGAGTCCGGTGACCACGGGTGCCTTCATCGGGTGGTCCAATCCGGTGTGGTCAGCACGATCGCACTCTGGAAGCCGCCGAATCCGCTGGCCACACTGAGCACCACGTCGGACGCCTGCTCACGGGCCACCAACGGGACGTAGTCGAGGTCGCATTCGGGGTCGGGCTCGTGCAGGTTGGCCGTCGGCGGGATCACCGAGTGCTCGATGGCGAGAACGGAGGCGGCCACCTCCAGCGCGCAGATCGCTCCGAGGGAGTGCCCGATCATGGACTTGATCGAACTGATGGGGGTGCGGTAGGCGTGCTCGCCGAGACTGCGCTTGTACGCCATGGTCTCGTGCAGGTCGTTCTGCTTCGTCGACGAGCCATGGGCGTTGACGTAGCCGACATCGGCCGGGTTCGCCTCGGCGCGGTCGAGGGCCACGGTGATGGCCTCGGCCAGTTCCCTGCCGTCCGGACGCAGTCCGGTCATGCTGAAGGCGTTCGCGCGGGTCGCGTGCCCCGCGATCTCGGCGTAGACGCGGGCGCCCCTGCGGCGTGCGTGCTGGTACTCCTCCAGTACGAGGATCGCGGAGCCCTCGCCGAGCGCGAACCCGTTGCGGGTCCTGTCGAACGGGCGCGACGCGGTCGCCGGGTCGTCGTTGCGTGGTGTGGTCGCCCTGATCGCGTCGAAGCAGGCCACGGTGATCGGCGAGATGGCCGCGTCGGAGGCGCCGCTGATCATCACGTCCGCCGCCCCGTCGATGATCAGGTCGGCGGCGTGGCCGAGTACGTCGATGCCCGAAGTGCAGCCGGTCGAGATGACACCGACGGGCCCCTGCGCCTCCGCGAGCCAGGCAAGTTCGGCGGCCATGGACGACGGCGCGAAGTAGTCGTAGAGGTAGGGCGATCCGTGCGCCTCGTCGACGTGCCACTTCTTGCCGTTGTCGCTGACGATCGCGTACTCGCGGTCCAGGCTCTGCGTCATCCCACAGGCCGTACCGACCATGACGCCGGTGCGGTACGGGTCCATCTCGCCGAGCACACCACTGTCCTCCAGCGCCTCCTTGGCCGCGACCACCGCGAACTGCGTGGTGCGGTCCCATCTGCGGATCTCCCGCTGGCTCAGCCCCGAGGCAACGGGATCGAAGTCGCATTCCGCGGCCACTCTCGAACGGAACCCGCTCGCGTCGAACAGGGAAATGGTCCGCGTCGCCGTGCGTCCCGCGCAGAGCAGTTCCCAGAACTGCTTCGTACCGATGCCCCCGGGCGCGATCACGCCGATCCCTGTCACCACGACGCGTCGAGCATCGTGTCGTCCTGGCACAGCCTCTCCCCACTCCGCGCCGGCCGGCTCCTTACGTCCGAACCGGAGATCACAGTCTCGTTCGGGGCGTTCGAGCTTGCCTGGAGGAACAGCCGAACGGTTCCGCGGCCACGAACCCGGGATTTCCGCAGCTCGTTCGTTTCCCAATCCGCCACGAGTCCCACCGCGGGATGAGGCCTGTGCCAGGTCACGAACCTCGCGCCGACGGGCGAGCGCCCGGCTGCCACATCCGCTCACGCCCCGGCTGCTTCCGCTGCTTCGCCGACTGCTTCCACAGAGCCGCCTTCGGGACTGCGGTCGGCAGCTCACGCCTCGCACCGCCGACCTGCTCCTCACGTCGCTGAGCGTGCTGGCCGACCAGGCCTACGACGCCGACGACCTGCGCGATCAGCCCGTGACCAGGCAACGGCCGGCGACTGGGAGCTGTTCACCCCCTTGCCCTCTCTCACCTGGGCCACCGATCGGGACTGGCGCCGACGCATGGCACGAGCCTTCGCCGACCTGACCGACGACCTGGAGCACGGTCGATGGCCCCGACCGTCCTGCACAGCCGAGGAGATGGCTCTGCACCTGGCGATCGAGGACGCGCCCAGTTGCCTGGACGACATCGACGCTCGCGACACCACGCACAGCCAGTTGCCCGAGCACCGCGACGACTACGACTGGGACGCCTGCTCCGACCTGCTCTTCCAGGACCATGACGTCCTCATGCTCTTCGACGCACGCCTCGACGGCATCGAGGACCCGGACGGCGACGTGAACCAACGCCTGGGCATGGGAGACCTGCGCACTGCGGCATGGTTCGAGCCGTTCGGATATCCGGACGCCCTGGACCCCAAGCGCGGCTTCCGACGCTGACACAGAACCGAGACCGCTGATAGTCGCACGGCCCGCGCTCGCCATCGCCGCCCCGTCCGGCAAAAGCAAAAGCCCCAGGTCACGGCGAGTGAGAATCCTGGGGCTTCTACAGAGCCGCCTTCGGGATTCGAACCCGAGACCTACGCATTACGAGTGCGTTGCTCTGGCCATCTGAGCTAAGGCGGCGCGCTGCTGACTATGGTGCGATCGGCAACGTCGGAAAGTCTACACAGTTTCCGGGGGTGCTCCGTACCCACCCTGGAACGCCCCCCGGGCCGCCCCCGGAACACACCCGAGCCGCCCCGCGATCAGGTCGCTGAGCAGCGCTTTCCCTTCGCCGGAGGGGTGCCCTTCAGGAGGTAGCGGTTGATCGCGGAGTCGATGCAGGCGCTGCCGCGTCCGTACGCCGTGTGGCCGTCGCCGTCGTAGGTGAGCAGGGTGCCGGAGGAGAGCTGCCCGGCGAGGGAGCGGGCCCAGCGGTAGGGGGTCGCCGGGTCGCGGGTGGTGCCGACGACCACGATGGGGGCGGCGCCCTTCGCCTCGATGCGGTGGGGTTCGCCGGTCGGGCCCACGGGCCAGTACGCGCAGTTCAGGGAGGCCCAGGCGAGGCCCTCGCCGAAGACCGGGGAGGCCTTTTCGAAGGAGGGGACGGCTGCCTTCACCTCCTCGGGGGAGGAGAAGGCGGCCGGCAGGTCCAGGCAGTTGACCGCCGCGTTGGCGAACATCAGGTTCGCGTACCGGCCATCGGCGTCGCGCTCGTAGTAGCTGTCGGAGAGGCCGAGCAGGCCCGCGCCGTCCTTGTCCCGCATGGCCGTGGTGAGGGCCTCGCGCAGTCGCGGCCAGGCCCCCTCGTCGTACATCGCCGCGATGACGCCCGTCGTGGCGAGCGCCTCGCCCAGTGTGCGGCCGTCCGCGTCGCCCGCCTCGATGGGCGCCGCGTCCAGCCGCCGGAAGAAGGCCTTCAGGTTCCTGCCGGCCTGCTCCGTCGTCGTACGCGAGCCGCCGAGCGGGCAGTCGGACCGGCGCACGCAGTCCTTGGCGAAGGACCGGAAGGCCGTCTCGAACCCGGCCGTCTGGTCCTCGTTCATCCTCCGTGCGGGCAGGGACGGGTCCAGCGCGCCGTCCAGGACCAGCCGGCCCACCCGGTCCGGATACAGGCCTGCGTACGTCGCCCCGAGGAACGTGCCGTACGAAGCACCCACGTACGTCAGCTTCCTGTCGCCCAGCGCGGCGCGCACCAGGTCCATGTCGCGGGCCGCCTCGACCGTGGACACATGGCGCAGCAGTCCGGCCGAGCGCCGCCCGCACCCCTCCGCGAACCCCTTGAAGGCATCGACCAGTTCCCCGGTCTCGCGCGGGTCGTCGGGGGTCGTGTCCGCCTGCGTGTACGTGTCCATCTGGCGGCCGGTGAGGCACTCGACCGGCTCGCTGCGGGCGACGCCGCGCGGGTCGACCGCGACCATGTCGTAGCGGGCACGGACCTCCGCCGGGTAGCCGATCCCCGCGTACGCCTGGAGGTAGCCGACCGCCGAACCGCCCGGCCCGCCCGGGTTGACCAGCAGCGATCCGAGCCGCTTGCCCGGTCCTGTGGCCTTCTTGCGGGCGACCGCCAGCCTGATGTCGCCCTTGGCCGGCTCGGCGTAGTCGAGCGGCGCCTTCAGCGTGGCGCACCGGAAGTCGGGGACACCGCAGGAGCGCCACTTCGGCCGCTGACCGTAGTACGGAGCCAGCGCCGACGGAGTGACCGTGGGCAGGGCGAGCAGCGCCGCCGCACCCGCCGGACTCGTGGAGCTCGTCGAACTCTCCGCGGAGCAGGCGGAGACGAGCAGCCCGGCGGCGGCGAGCAGAGCGCCGCACGCACGGAGAGACCGGTGGGCCCGGAAGGAGCGGAGTGGCCTGAGGCGGCGCCTGGTGTGCATCGACCGAGAGTAACCCTGCGCAATGGATCGATCGCTCAGAGTTGTCGACACGCCGCGTACGAGTGACGCCGTCAACTCACGGGCCGCCGAGCCTCTTTCGAGCCGGCCCGCGACGCTTCCCCGTCACTCCGCACTCCGCCCGCCAGGCCGACATCACTCCGTCTGCCAGACCACCGTCACCCCGCCCGCAACGCCATCGTCATCGCCTCCACCGCCAGCAGCGGCGCCACATTCCGGTCCAGTGCCTCACGGCAGGCGGCGATCGCCTCTATGCGGCGCAGGGTCGCCTCGGGGGTCGAACCGCTCGCCAGGCGGTCCAGGGTGTCCTGCATATCCGTGTTGGCGAGGGCTAGGTCCGTGCCGAACTGGAGGGCGAGCACGTCGCGGTAGAAGGCCGTGAGGTCGATCAGGGCCAGGTCCAGGCTGTCGCGCTGCGTACGCGTTTTACGGCGCTTCTGCCTGTCCTCCAGCTCCTTCATCACGCCCGCGGTGCCGCGCGGCATGCGGCCGCCCTGGGAGGCGCCGAGGGCCGCCTTCATGTCGTCGGTCTCCTTGACATCGCTCACCTCGGACATCTGCTTGGCGTCCTCCGAGGCCGCGTCGATCAGCTCCTGGGCCGCCTTGAGGCAGGCGCCCACGTCACCGACCCGCATGGGCAGCTTGAGGACGGCCGCGCGCCGCGCACGGGCGCGCTCGTCCGTGGCCAGGCGCCGGGCGCGCCCGATGTGGCCCTGAGTGACACGGGCCACGACGGCCGCCACGTCCGGCTCGATGCCGTCACGGCGTACGAGGACGTCGGCGACCGCGGCCACCGGCGGCGTCCGGAGCGTGAGGTGGCGGCAGCGGGAGCGGATGGTGGGCAGCACGTCCTCCAGGGAGGGTGCGCAGAGGAGCCAGACCGTGCGGGGGGCGGGCTCTTCGACTGCCTTCAGCAGCACGTTGCCCGCGCCCTCCGTGAGGCGGTCGGCGTCCTCCAGGACGATGACCTGCCAGCGGCCGACCGCCGGCGACAGCTGGGCGCGGCGGACCAGGTCGCGGGTCTCCTTCACACCGATGGAGAGCAGGTCGGTGCGGATGATCTGCACGTCGGCGTGGGTGCCGATCAGGCTCGTGTGGCAGCCGTCGCAGAATCCGCAGCCGGGGACTCCGCCGAGGGCCCGGTCGGGGCTCACGCACTGCAGGGCCGCCGCGAAGGCCCGCGCCGCGGTGGAACGGCCCGAACCCGGCGGGCCCGTGAAGAGCCAGGCGTGCGTCATCCTCGACGCCTCGGGCCGCGGGGTGTCCGCCGCCACCGCCGTGACCAGGGCGTCGGCGTCCCGGGCGGCGGCGCCGAGCTGCGCGCTCACCTTCTCCTGGCCCACCAGGTCGTCCCATACGGTCATGGGGTGCCGCCCTTCCGTCGCACCGGTGCCCTGCCGCGATCCATTGTGCGGGAGGGCACTGACAACGACGGTCCGTGCTCGGGCCGGCCGAGGAGGAAGCCCCTCCCTCGCCCGTACGTCACCCCGCTCCCGTACCTGCACCCGTACCCGTACCCGTACGTCACCGCCGGCGGCGCCCGCGCCCCTCGTCCCGCTCCTCGTCCTCACGCGGCCCGAGCAGCTCGTCCGCCAGCGTCGGCAGATCGTCCAGCGGGGTCTCCTCGGCCCAGTCCGAACGGGGACGCCGTCGAGGAACGCCTTCCTCGTCGACCTGCGGCAGCTCGCGGGTGCGGTCGTCGGGGCCGCGCCCACCGGAGCTGCCGGAGCCACGGCCGTCGGACCCACGGCCCTGCGAGCCGCGGTCGGCCCCCGGCCGCTCGTCGCGGAAGTACCCCGGAGGCACCCGGTCCGCCGGACCGCTGTCCTGGCCGCCGCCACGCTCCTCCCGTACGTCCCGTACGGGAGGAAGAACCGCTGTCTCGTCGGCTCCGGAATCCGGCCGGACCGGAGGCAGCACCGCCGTCTCGTCGGCGGCTCCCCGCGGCTCCGGAGGCTGCGGCAGAACGGCCGTCTCCTCGGCGTCGGGCCCGGTGGCGGGACCGCCAGTGCCGCCAGTGGGTCCGGCGTCATGGGGCGGTACCGGAGGCAGCACGGCCGTCTCGTCGGCCGGCCCTCCGGAGGCGTTCGTGGGCGTCACGACGGGCGTCGGCACGGTGGTCTCGTTGTCGGCGTTGTCGGCGTTGTCGGCGTTGTCGGCGTTGTCGGCGTTCCCGGGGGCACCCGCCGGGGCGTTGACGCCTTCCTCGGCTTCCTCGGCGGCAGCCACGGAAGCGGCCAGGGCAGCGGCCGCCTCCGCCCGCCGGACCTCCTCGGCGCGCAGCAGCGCCTCCTCGGCCTTCCGCTGCTTCTCCAGCCGGCGCGCCTCCGCCTCGGCCCGGAGCCGCGCCTCCTCCTCGGCCTGCTTGCGGCGGCGCTCCTCCTCGGCCTTGAGCACCTGCTCCTCCGCGAGCCGCCGCGCCCGCTCCTCCTCGGCCCGCTGACGCGCCTCTTCGGCACGCTGCCGGGCTTCCTCGGCCTGCCGCTCGGCCTCGCGCCGCTGGGCCTCCTCCAGCTCGCGCTGCTTGCGCTCCTCTTCCTCCGCGCGCAGCCGGGCGAGCTGCTCCTGGCGCTCGCGCTCCAGCCGCTCCTCCTCGGCCTTGCGGGCGGCCTCTTCCTCGGCGCGCCGCCGCGCCTCTTCCTCGGCCGCCCTGCGCGCCTCCTCCTGGGCCTTCACCTCGGCCTCGGAGAGCGGCAGCATCACGTCGAGACGGTGCCGTATCACCGTCGTGACGGTCTCGGGCTCCTGCCCGCCGTCGACCACCAGGTAGCGGGTGGGGTCGGCGGCGGCGAGTGTCAGGAAACCGGACCGCACGCGCGCGTGGAACTCGGCAGGCTCCGACTCCAGCCGGTCCGGCGCCTCCGTGAACCGCTCCCGTGCCGCCTCCGGCGACACATCCAGCAGCACGGTCAGGTGCGGCACCAGCCCATCGGTGGCCCATCGCGAGATCCGCGCGATCTCGGTCGGGGACAGATCACGGCCGGCCCCCTGGTACGCCACGGAGGAGTCGATGTACCGGTCGGAGATGACCACCGCACCCCGCTCCAGCGCGGGCCGCACCACGGTGTCCACGTGCTCGGCGCGGTCGGCGGCGTACAGCAGCGCCTCCGCGCGGTTCGAAAGCCCCGCCGACGACACGTCGAGCAGGATCGACCGCAGTCGCTTCCCGACGGGCGTGGCGCCCGGCTCGCGGGTCACCACGACCTCGTGCCCCTTGGCCCGGATCCAGTCCGCGAGCGCCTCCGCCTGGGTGGACTTCCCGGCGCCGTCACCGCCCTCCAGAGCGATGAAGAACCCGTTCGGGGCAAGTGCCTGCGCCGGATCGTCGCCGCCCCGCAGCGCGTCCCGCAGGTCGTGCCGCAGCGGTACTCCGGCGCGGTCGTCGGCCTTGGCCAGCACCAGGGCGGCGACCGGCAGCAGCAGCGCGCCGACCAGCATCAGGGTGAAGGCCGCACCGCCGTGGTCGAACACGAACTTGCCGTTTTCCAGACGATGCCGCCCGATCACGGCGGCCACCGCAGGGGCCACCAGCGCTCCCAGGGCGACGAAGACCCGCACGACCGCGTGCAGGTGCTCCGTCGTGCGCGCCCGCCGGTAGTCCTCGGCCTCCTGGTCGAGCAGTGCGTGTCCGGTGTTCGCGGCGACACCCGCACCGACGCCCGCGAGCCCTGTGATCAGGATCACCGTGGTGACGTCCGGGACGAGCCCGGCGGCGAGCAGCGCGATGCCCGTGAAGGCGATCGCCAGGGCGAGCAGCCGGCGCCGCGACAGGGACGGCAGCAGCTTCGCGGCCGTACGGATGCCGATCACGACGCCGCCGGTCAGCGCAAGCGTCAGCAGCCCGTACGTCACCGGCCCGCCGCCCAGGTCCTTGGCGTGCAGCACGGCGACGGCGACGGCGGCCGCGATCGCCCCGGCGACGGCCGCGCAGGCGAGCACCAGGAGCGGGATCGCCCCGGTACGCCCGTTGTCGACGCCGGACCCCGTCTTGGGGCGGCGCAGCCCCTCCAGCGGCGACCGCGCGCGCGGTGTGCGGGCGTCGGGCAGTTCGAGGAAGGTGAGCACCGAGAGCGACGCGGCGAACAGACCCGCGGCGACATACGAGGCGAGCGCCCCCTGGTGCTGCTCGAACCAGGCGATACCGGCGCCCAGCACGTTGTTGACGAGCCCCACCACGACGAGCGCGGCTGCCGCGAGGGGCACCGCCATGAATCCCGTACGCAGCGACAGGCGCCGCAGCGCGTCCGTGTGGTCCGGCAGCGGGCGTACCGTCGCGCCCTCCAGCGGCGGCGCGGGCAGCAGCGCGGGCGCCGCGCTCTCGCGGCACACGGTCCAGAAGCGCTCGGCGACGCCGATCACGAAGGCGGTCACCAGGAGCACGGCCAGCGCGTCCTCGGGCATCCAGTCGATCCACAGGGGCGCGATGATCAGCAGAGCGGCCCGCACGCCGTCCGCGCCGACCATGGTCCAGCGGCGGTCGAGCGGCCCGTCCGGGGACGTGAGGGAGGTGAGCGGGCCGAGAAGTACGGCCCCGAAGAGCAGCGTCGCGAGAATCCGCGCCCCGAAGACGGCCGATACGGCGAGGGCCACTCCGCGGTAGTCGCCCCCGAAGGAGCCCGCGGCGATCGCCGCCTGAAAGGCGAGCACGACCAGGACGAGCAGCGCGAGGGCGTCACCGACACCGCTCACCAGCTGAGCGCTCCAGAGCCGCCTCAACTGGGGTAGGCGCAGTAGCGCCCGGACGGCGCGCTCCCGTGAATCTGCGACCAGGGCGTCGTCGGGGGCCGGATTGTGGGCCGTTGGCTGCTCGGCTCGCGTCATCCTGACAGCCTATCCGGACGGGCTCACTCCCCGAATAGGCGCCCGAACATGCGAACGTCCCGACACCACCTGGTGCCAGGACGTTCGTTTCGCGAACCGAAGGTGAAGGACAAGGTGCAGGACCCGGTCCTCACCGAACCCTCACCCGAACCTCACCGCAAGCGGCCGGCTCAGTCCTCGGCGGTCGCCTTGGAAGCCGTCGCCTTCTTCGCGGTCGTCTTCTTGGCAGTGGTCTTCTTTGCCGCCGTTTTCGTGGCCGCGGTCTTCTTGGCTGCCGTTTTCTTCGCCGGAGCCTTCTTGGCGGGTGCCTTCTTCGCCGTCTTCTTGGCGGGGCCCTTCGCCCGCTTCTCCGCGAGCAGTTCGTAGCCCCGCTCCGGAGTGATCGCCTCGACGCTGTCGTCGGACCGCAGGGTCGCGTTGGTCTCGCCGTCGGTGACGTACGCCCCGAAGCGGCCGTCCTTGACGACGACCGGCTGCCCGCTGACCGGATCCTGGCCGAGCTCCTTCAGCGGCGGCTTGGCGGCCGCGCGGCCGCGCTGCTTGGGCTGCGCGTAGATCGCGAGGGCCTCGTCGAGGGTGATCGTGAAGAGCTGGTCCTCGGCGGTGAGCGACCGCGAGTCGGTGCCCTTCTTCAGGTACGGCCCATAGCGGCCGTTCTGCGCGGTGATCTCCACGCCCTCGGCGTCCTTGCCGACGACGCGCGGCAGCGACATCAGCTTGAGCGCGTCCTGAAGGGTCACCGTGTCCAGGGACATCGACTTGAAGAGCGAGGCGGTACGCGGCTTGACGGCGTTCTTGCCGGTCTTCGGGGTGCCCTCGGGGAGCACCTCGGTGACGTACGGACCGTAGCGGCCGTCCCTGGCGATGATCTGGTGGCCCGTCACCGGGTCGGCACCGAGCTCGAAGTCGCCGCTCGGCTTGGCCAGCAGCTCCTCCGCGAGCTCGACCGTCAGCTCGTCGGGTGCCAGATCCTCGGGCACGTCCGCCCGCTGGTGGTTCTCGGAGTCCTTCTCGCCGCGCTCCACGTACGGGCCGTAGCGGCCGACGCGCAGCACGATGTCGTTGGCGACCGGGAAGGACGACACCTCGCGGGCGTCGATCGCGCCCAGGTCGGTGACGAGTTCCTTGAGGCCGCCCAGGTGATCGCCGTCGCCGTTCCCGGCCCCCGCGGCGAGGCCGCTGTTGGGTACGACACCGCCGAAGTAGAACCGCCTCAGCCACGGCACGGACTGCGCCTCGCCCCGCGCGATGCGGTCGAGGTCGTCCTCCATCCTGGCCGTGAAGTCGTAGTCGACGAGCCGCCCGAAGTGCTTCTCCAGGAGGTTGACCACGGCGAAGGACAGGAAGGACGGGACGAGTGCCGTGCCCTTCTTGAACACGTATCCGCGGTCCAGGATCGTGCCGATGATCGACGCGTACGTCGACGGGCGGCCGATCTCGCGCTCTTCGAGCTCCTTGACGAGGCTGGCCTCGGTGTACCGGGCCGGGGGCTTGGTGGCGTGGCCGTCGACCGAGATCTCCTCGGCTGACAGCGGGTCGCCCTCGTTGACCTGCGGAAGCCTGCGCTCGCGGTCGTCCAGCTCGGCGTTCGGGTCGTCCGCGCCCTCGACGTACGCCTTCAGGAAGCCGTGGAAGGTGATCGTCTTGCCGGAGGCGCTGAACTCGGCGTCACGGCCGTCGGAGGACCTGCCCGCGATCTTCACGGTGACGGAGTTGCCGACCGCGTCCTTCATCTGGGAGGCGACGGTCCGCTTCCAGATCAGCTCGTACAGCCTGAACTGGTCGCCGGTCAGACCGGTCTCGGCCGGCGTACGGAAACGGTCGCCCGAGGGGCGGATCGCCTCGTGCGCCTCCTGCGCGTTCTTGACCTTCCCGGCGTACGTACGCGGCTTGTCCGGCAGGTAGTTGGCGCCGTAGAGCTGCGTGACCTGGGCGCGGGCGGCGGTGATCGCCGTGTCCGAGAGGGTCGTGGAGTCCGTACGCATGTAGGTGATGAAGCCGTTCTCGTACAGCTTCTGCGCCACCTGCATCGTGGACTTCGCACCGAAGCCGAGCTTGCGGCTGGCCTCCTGCTGGAGCGTCGTCGTACGGAACGGCGCGTACGGCGAGCGGCGGTACGGCTTGGACTCGACGGACCGTACGGCGAAGTCGGTGTCCGCCAGGGCGGCGGCGAGCGCGCGGGCGTTCGCCTCGTCCAGGTGGAGCGTGTTCGCGCCCTTGAGCTGCCCCAGCGAGTCGAAGTCGCGGCCCTGGGCGACGCGCTTGCCGTCGACCGCGGTCAGGCGGGCGACGAGCTGCGAGGGGTCACTCGAGTCGCCGGCGCGGCCGGTGCCGAAGGTGCCCGTCAGGTCCCAGTACTCGGCGGAACGGAAGGCGATGCGCTCGCGCTCCCGCTCGACGACGAGGCGGGTCGCCACGGACTGGACACGGCCCGCCGACAGCCGCGGCATGACCTTCTTCCACAGGACCGGCGAGACCTCGTAGCCGTAGAGGCGGTCGAGGATACGGCGGGTCTCCTGGGCGTCGACCATGCGCTGGTTGAGCTCGCGCGGGTTGGCGACGGCGCTGCGGATCGCGTCCTTGGTGATCTCGTGGAAGACCATCCGGTGGACGGGAACCTTGGGCTTCAGGACCTCCAGGAGGTGCCACGCGATGGCCTCGCCCTCGCGGTCCTCATCGGTGGCGAGGAAGAGTTCGTCGGAGTCCTTCAGCAGGTCCTTGAGCTTCTTGACCTGAGCCCTCTTGTCGGCGTTGACGACGTAGATCGGCTGGAAGTCGTTCTCGACGTCCACGCCGAGGCGGCGCACCTCACCGGTGTACTTCTCGGGCACCTCCGCGGCGCCGTTGGGGAGGTCGCGGATGTGCCCGACACTCGCTTCGACGACGTAACCCGGGCCGAGATAGCCCTTGATCGTCTTCGCCTTGGCAGGCGACTCGACGATGACGAGTCGGCGGCCGCCGTGTGCGGTCTCGCTGGTCGGGGACAACTTCGCTCTTCTCTCCGGTCGACGCAGGGGGTCTCGCCCCAGGCCTTGAACCCGGGGCTCGGGTCATGCTGACGCTGCGGAGTGTGACGGTACATCCCGCCCCCGTGTCAAACGGGAAAAGCCCGCAACGGCCACTCGAACGGTAACCCGACTCCCGCCATTCCTGCCGCCCGGAGTGCCGACCTGCCGATTCGGCCCTATCCGGAGGGTCACCTGTCAATTACCGGAAGCCAAGGTTCCATATATCCGTGGATCTTGTCCGCAGCCACTGGGAGGCGGCGATTCCCGGACACCCGGGGAGATCGTTCCCGGACAGGCGGAGCAGAACAATCCGGCTGTCGAGGCCGCCGTTCCGGCCCCCGCGAACCGTCGCCCCGCACCCCGGAGGTCACCGCCTCCGGTCCGGCGGACCGCCGCTCCGGGTCCCGTCGGCGGCCACCCCGGACAACAGGGCGCCGTCACCGGCCCGGCACTCAACTACGCGTGAAACACCACACGGCGAGGAGCAGCGCGGCCGTCCCGGCGAAGCCGGCGACCGCCGCCGACGCGACCGGGTTCGCTCCGTGCGCGACGGGGGCGCGGTGCCGCAGCCGGGCCGCGGTCCACAGCAGCAGCCCGCCGCCGAACAGGGCGAACACCGAGCCGGTGAAGATCGCGGGTCCGCTCTCCATGGTTCGTTCCCTTCGCCCTTGGGTGCCCAGAGTCGGGACGCTGACACCTCCGGGAAACGGGCACACCAACCCTGGGTGAACGCGGGACGGACAGCCCTTTCGGGCCCGGATGCGGAATCAGTCACACCGTGCCGGGCGTCGGTATCTTCTCGCTCGTCTCCGTGCCGTCGGTGCGGCTCACGGTGCACACCGCCTTCCTGAATCCGTCGTTCCAGTCGTCCTTGTCGGCCACCCAGCCGTAGACGCCCAGCTCCGGACCGGGCGCCCAGGTCGCCTCGAATTTGTTGCCGCAGAGCTTGTTCGAGTTGTCGACGCCCTTCTTGTAGTCCATGTTCTCCGGAGCCCGCACGAAGCCGATCACCTGATCGGTGTGCGGCGAGGCGCAGTCGGCCAGCGGGGCCTTGTAGCCGTCCTTCTCCTCCTTGTAGACCCAGCAGTCACCGATGCTCATCTGGCCGACCCACAACGGCGTTCCGGTGTCCCGGAAGCGCCCCACTTCGCCACCGATCGCGGCATGCCGTCCGAGTACGAGACATGCCGTACCGCCGTCGGCCGCGCCGAACCCGCGCTCGGTCGGCGCCACGGCGTAGAGGCCCGCGTCGGGCAGGGCGTCGGCCGTCGCCTTCCCCTGCTGCTCACAGCGCCGCACGCCCTCGGCCCGGGCGTCGGCGTAGTCGGTCGCCGTGTCGACGGCCACCACCTGCCCGTCCGGCCAGTCCTGCGGCCCGCAGCCCACGACGCCCAGGTTCGGCACCGACTTGAACGGCGCCCCCGACCAGACCGCCTTCACGCAGTCCCCGGCCTGCAGCGGCTTGGTGAGACCGACCTGTTCCCCGTACGGGTAGACGGGCCCGGCCGGATCCTCGGCGGCCTCCGAATCACCCGATGAGGGCGTCTCCGTCCCGCTGGCACCCGCCGTCCCGTCGCCGCCGAACGAGACGACCGCCCACGAGCCGCCGCCGACCGCCAGCACGAGGGCGACGACGATCGCCACGACCGCCCCGGCGGGGAGCTTGCGGCGCCGCCCGCCCGGAGGACCGCCGCCGGAACCGGCGACCGTGGCCGCCCCGCCCGCGTACGACGGGGGCCCGCTTCCGCCGTACGCCGGGGGCGCGCCGCCGCTTCCGTAGGCCTGCGGAGCGGCCCCACCGCTCGCGTAAGGCGACGGAGGCTCGCTCGCGTACGGATTCCAGGGCTCGTACGGCCCTCGGGACCCGGGCCCCCGCATGGAGCCGTAGGTCGCCTGCTCGCCCTGCACCGCGCCCGGCGGAGCGGGAGGAGGGCCACCCGGAGTGTGTGGTGTCTGCGGGGTCTCTGGGGTCCGAGGTGCGTACGGTGCGGGCGCGCTCTGAGGAGTGTGCGAGGACTGCTGGGGCGGCGAACTCCCCGGCGTGGGCGGACCACCCTGGCCCCTCGCGGGAGCGGATCCGGGTGTTTCAGGTGTTCCGGGTGTTCCGGGGCCCGGCCACGAACCGGAACCCGGCTGCCCGGCCCCGTATCCCGCGCCGGGCGCGGAGCCCGGCGTCCGGGCTGCCGCCCATGGATCCGCCGGTCCCGCACCGGACGTGGATCCAGATGTCCCGGGCGTCGGCCACGCCCCCGGCGCTCCCGCCTCCGAAGCAGCCGCCGCCCCAGCCCCCGGAACGACCCCGGGCGGCGGCCCGAAGACCCCGCTCGGCGGCCCCTGCACCACACGCTCCAACCCCCGCGCCACCGTCTCCGGCGCAGACCTGCGCACCGGGTCCTTCACGAGCAACCCGTGCAGTACGGGCGCCAGTTCACCGGCCCGCTCGGGAGGCGTGGGCTCCTCGCTCAGAAGGGCCGTCAGCGTGGCGTACTCCCCGTGCCGGTCGAAGGGCCCGCGCCCCTCGACCGTCGCGTACAGCGTGGCGCCGAGGGAGAACAGGTCGGCGGCCGGTGTCGGCGGTTCGCCACGGGCGCGCTCGGGCGCCAGATAGCCGGGCGTGCCGAGGATGCCGGCGGTGGCGGTGAGCCGGGGCTCGCGGGACTCGGGTTGCACCGCGATCCCGTAGTCGGTGAGCAGCACGCGCGCGTACGGATCACCCGAAGCGTCCGGTGCCAGCAGGATGTTGGCCGGTTTCACGTCCCGGTGCAGGATGCCGATCCGGTGCCCCGCGGTGAGCGCGTCGAGCACCCCGAGCCCGATCCGGGCCGTCTGCGCGGGCGACAGCGGCCCCGACCGCCGCACGACGGCCTGGAGATCGACCGCGTCCGGCACGAACTCCATGACGATCCACGGCAACTCCTCGTGCATCAGCACGTCGTGCACGGTGGCCACATGGGGATGTCCGCGCAGCCGCGCCGCGTTCCGTGCCTCGCTGCGGGCCCGTGCGATCCGCTGTGCGGACTCGGCCGCGTCCGTCGGCACATCGGGCAGGGTGATCTCCTTCATGGAGACCTCGCAGGCCAACTCCTCGTCGTACGCGAGCCAGACTCGTCCCATCCCGCCCGCGCCCAGAGTGCGCAGCAGCCGGTACCGCCCGCTGATCAGCCTGCCTTCGCCCTGGTCCGGCGTGTCCCCCGACATACGGCCTCCCCCGAGACAGCGCGTCTCCCCCGAGAACGCGTGAGTTCTGTCCCTTGAAAGGTAGCTTCGCACGTGCCACTGACAGCAGCCTTTTTGCGGACCAATCCCGCCAGAGCGGACACATGCGGCTCAGCGGTACGGATGCCTCCCATACGCACCGGGACGCGAGGCATCCCATCGAGGCATCGCGTCACGCCGGGTTCACGTCACCCGGCGGGCTCGAGGAATCCCTGCTCGACGAGCAGCCGGATCTGCGCGGGCGACCGGTCGCGCAGCAACACCGGGTCCTCCCCGACCAGTTGGGCGATGGCGTCCAGGATCCGCCCCGCGCTCAGCGTGCCGTCGCACACGCCCGCGAAACCCGCGCCGACCGTGTCCACCTTCGTGGCCCGCCGCATCCCGCGGTGCTGGCGCAGCACGACATGCTCCGGGTCCTCGGCGCCGGGCAGCCCGACCTGCTCCTGCACGACCTCGCCCGCGAGCTTGAAGTGCGCGGCGAGCAGCGCCGCGTCGTCGTGCGCCCGCAGGTAGTCCACCCGCGCGAAGTGTGCGCGCATGGTCTCGCCGAGCGGCTGTTCGACGGGATGCGGCCACTCCTCCACCACGACCGAGGGCTGTGCCGCCCCCGACTTGCGCAGGGTGATCCAGCCGAAGCCGACGGACTTCACCTTCCGCGCCTCGAACTCGTCCAGCCACGCGTCGTACCGCGCCTGGTACTCCACCGGGTCGCTGCGGTGGTCGCCCGCGTCCCGCAGCCACAACTCGGCGTACTGCATGACGTCCTGCACCTCGCGCTGCACGATCCACGCGTCGCAGCCGCGCGGCACCCAGGACCGCAACCGGTCCTGCCAGTCCTCGCCCTCCACGTGCTGCCAGTTGGCGAGGAACTGCGCGTATCCCCCTTCGTTCAGGCGGTCGCCCGCTCCTTGAACGATCGTCCGGCACAGATCGTCCCCGCCCATCCCGCCGTCGCGGTAGGTCAGCCGGGCGTCGGGAGAGATCACGAAGGGCGGGTTCGAGACGATCAGGTCGTACGTCTCGTCGGCCACGGGTTCGAAGAGGGAGCCCTCCCGCAGGTCCGCCGCCGGGGCGCCGGACAGAGCCAGCGTGAGCGCGGTGACGTGCAGGGCCCGGGGGTTGAGATCCGTCGCCGTCACACGCGTGGCGTGCTGCGCGGCGTGCAGTGCCTGGATTCCGGAGCCGGTGCCGAGGTCGAGCGCGGCGGCGACCGGCGTACGCACCGTGATGCCCGACAGGGTCGTGGACGCGCCGCCCACGCCGAGTACGACACCTTCCTCGGCGCTGCCGATGCCGCCGGCTCCGCCGACCGCGCAGCCCAGGTCCGAGACGATGAACCAGTCCTCGCCGCCCAGTCCGCCGTACGGGCGTACGTCGACCGTCGCCGCGACCTCGTCCCCGCCGACTCTGGTCAGCCACCCGCTCTCCAGGCAGTCCGCCACCGGCAGGACGTCCACCACGCGTGCGTGCGGCACGGGCTGCTGCAACAGGAACAGCCGCACGAGCGTCTCCAGCGGCGAGTCGCCCCGGGTGGCCCGGAGCGCGGGCACGGTCTCGCTGCGCGCCAGCGCCGCGTACGCGGGGGCGCCGAGCAGGTCGAGCAGCCCGTCGGCGCTGAAGGAGGCGCCGAGCAGGGCCTCGCGCAGCCGGGCGATGACGTCGGAGGGGCCGGCAGAGGGCAGGGGTGACAGAGTGGAATCGCTCACGCCCCCATTGTGGCCCCCGGCCGGCTTCGGGAGCGGACTCAGCTCTTGGTCGCCGCGGCCGTCCCCGTCTTGCAGCTCTCCTGCTTGGCGATCGACTTCTTGACGTCGCCCGTCTGCAGCTTCTGCTCGGCGACGAGCACGTTCTGGGTCTGCTTCTCCAGCTTCTTCATCTCGGTCGAGATGTCGTTCAGGCCGTCGGCGAACTTCGCCTGGTCCTTCGTGTCGAGCGTGTCCGTCTGCTTCTTCAGGCCGGCGTACGACGTGGAGAGGTCATTGAGTCTCTTGACGACGTCCTGCACGTTCTGCGCGCCGTCGTCCACGTCCGGGGGCGCCCCGGCCTTGTCGAAGGCCGTCGCGAGCGCCTTGTAGCCGTCGGACAGGTCCTGGAAGGCCTGGGAGTCGGTCTTCTGGACGGTCTTCGGCTCGTTGGAGCCCAGGGCGGTCTTCGTGATCGCGTCATTGGCGGCCTTGATCTTCGCGCCCTGTGCGGGCACCGCGTCGCAGACCTCCTTGGCCCAGGAGTCCAGCTTCTCGTTGCCGTCGTCGCTGCATCCCGACAACGCCAGTACCAGTACCGCACCGCCGGACAGTGCGGCCGCGAGCTTCTTGTTCACCGGTTTGGTCCCTTCCATGGCTCTCGGCCCCGGAACATACACGCCAAGTGGGCGACAGCAGCGTGACGAAAGTCCACTTCATCCGTTCTTGCAGCCATTTGCACCAAGCGAGAGAAGGCTCACGAACAGGGCGCGAACACACACGGGCGGGCGGGCGGCGCGTCCATGCGCGCCGCCCGCCCGCCGTCGAGTGGAACCTGACCAGGCACAGGGCCAGGCCTGAAGAAGACGGCTACGAAACCACCGCCGGATCCACGGACTTGGCGGTCCGCTCGGAGTTGCCTTCGTCACCCATGGCGATGCCGCGCCGCTTGGACACGTACACCGCGATCACGATGACGGCGATCGAGAGCACCGCGATGAGGACCCGAATGCCGACGCTCGCGTCGTCGCCGTAGCTGAATTTGACTACTGCGGGCGCGATGAGCAGCGCCACCAGGTTCATCACCTTCAGCAGCGGGTTGATCGCGGGGCCCGCGGTGTCCTTGAAGGGGTCGCCGACCGTGTCGCCGATCACCGTCGCGGCATGGGCCTCGCTGCCCTTGCCGCCGTGGTGGCCGTCCTCGACGAGTTTCTTCGCGTTGTCCCACGCGCCGCCGGAGTTGGCGAGGAAGACGGCCATCAGCGTGCCGGTGCCGATGGCGCCCGCGAGGAACGAGCCGAGTGCGCCGACCCCGAGCGTGAAGCCGATCGCGATCGGCGTCAGTACGGCGAGCAGACCTGGTGTGGTCAGCTCACGCAGCGCGTCCTTCGTACAGATGTCGACGACGCGCCCGTACTCGGGTTTCTCGGTGTAGTCCATGATCCCGGGGTGCTCGCGGAACTGCCGCCGCACCTCGTAGACCACGGCCCCGGCGGACCGCGACACCGCGTTGATCGCCAGCCCCGAGAAGAGGAAGACGACCGCGGCGCCCGCGATGAGCCCGACCAGGTTGTTGGGCTGCGAGATGTCCATCATCAGGTTCAGCGGCGCGTCCTCGCCGGAGACCTTCTCGCCCACTTCGTCCGCGGCCGTGAAGATCGCGTCACGGTACGAGCCGAAGAGCGCCGCCGCCGCCAGGACGGCGGTGGCGATGGCGATGCCCTTGGTGATGGCCTTGGTGGTGTTGCCGACGGCGTCCAGGTCGGTGAGCACCTGCGCGCCGGCGCCTTCGACGTCACCGGACATCTCGGCGATGCCCTGCGCGTTGTCGGAGACCGGACCGAAGGTGTCCATGGCGACGATCACGCCGACGGTGGTCAGCAGACCGGTACCGGCCAGCGCCACCGCGAAGAGCGCCAGCATGATCGACGTACCGCCGAGCAGGAAGGCCCCGTACACGCCGAGGCCGATCAACAGGGCGGTGTAGACGGCCGATTCGAGACCGATGGAGATACCGGCGAGAACGACGGTGGCCGCGCCGGTCAGCGAGCTCTTGCCGATGTCCCGTACGGGACGCCGGGTGGTCTCGGTGAAGTAGCCGGTCAACTGCTGGATCAGCGCGGCCAGCACGATGCCGATGGCGACCGCGATGAGCGCGAGGATCCGCGGGTCGCCGGACTTGCCGATGATCTCCTCGTCCGTGACGCCGTCCAACTCCGCGTACGAGGACGGCAGGTAGATGAAGACGGCCGCGGCCACCAGCACCAGCGAGATCGCCGCGGAGATGAAGAACCCGCGGTTGATGGCGCTCATCCCGCTGCGGTCCGCACGGCGCGGTGCCACGGCGAAGATGCCGATCATCGCCGTCAGGACACCGATCGCGGGCACGATCAGCGGGAAGCCGAGCCCGTAGTCGCCGAACGCGGCGCTGCCGAGGATCAGTGCGGCGACGAGCGTGACGGCGTACGACTCGAAGAGGTCGGCGGCCATGCCGGCGCAGTCGCCGACGTTGTCGCCCACGTTGTCGGCGATGGTCGCGGCGTTGCGCGGGTCGTCCTCCGGGATGCCCTGCTCGACCTTGCCGACCAGGTCGGCGCCGACGTCGGCGGCCTTGGTGAAGATGCCGCCGCCGACACGCATGAACATGGCGATCAGCGCGGCGCCGAGACCGAAGCCCTCCAGGACCTTCGGCGCGTCGGCCGCGTACACCAGCACCACACAGGAGGCGCCCAGCAGACCGAGCCCCACCGTGAACATGCCGACGACGCCGCCCGTACGGAAAGCGATCTTCATGGCTTTGTGCGAGACGGCGGTGAGATCCTTTTCGGGTTCACCCTCTGCCGGAGTCGCTTCCCGGGCCGCGGCGGCCACGCGGACATTGCTTCGTACGGCGAGCCACATGCCGATATAGCCGGTGGTCGCCGAGAACGCGGCGCCGATCAAGAAGAAGACCGATCGGCCGGCGCGCTGACTCCAGTCGTCCGCGGGCAGCAGCATGAGCAGGAAGAACACCACGACGGCGAATACCGCGAGCGTGCGCATCTGCCGCCCCAGGTAGGCATTCGCGCCCTCCTGGATCGCCACCGCGATCTTCTTCATGCTGTCGGTGCCCTCGCCGGCCGCGAGCACCTGGCGCACCAGGACCCCGGCGACGGCAAGCGCCGCAAGGGCGACGGCCGCGATGACCATCACGATGAGCCGGTTGTCGTCTGTCAGTACTGCGGCTGCGAAGGTTGTGGGCTGGTCAAACTGATGAGGGGTAGAAAGCCCCGCCATTCGTCCTCCTTGACGCTTGGACCGAGCTCAAGATGTGGACGGATTGTAGGTACCGGAACCTGATCAAAACAGTGCGCGGTAAGCGGAATTAGCCTTCACGTGCTCTTCAGCAAATGATCCAGGGGCCACCATGGGGCCCGAAAGGGGTAATGCCCCAAAAGCATTGACGCCTGACCCTCGACGAGCGGCGCGGCGTAAAGCTGATCGTATTGTTGATCGTCATGCGGATCGTGAATTGATTCACGAAAACCCGGAACACGGTCCGGACATGCGAAAGGGCCCTGCTGAGCAGGGCCCTTTCAACGGGTCGGGGTAGTTCCCAGGGGGTGGGATCAGGAAACGAGCGCGGCCGGCGGCGTGGTGGGCCAGCTCATCCTGATCAGACCGCCGTTCTCACCGGCGGTCACTTCCACGTCATCGACGAGGCCGCTGATGACCGCTAGGCCCATCTCGTCCTCCTCGGTCTCGATGTCCGGATCGTCGGCTCCGCCGTAGGCTCCTGGCGTCTTGTCGCCGGGAGCCGTATGCGGGGCCTCGTCGCCGACCTCGATGGAGAACTGCTTCTCCTCCTCGATCAGCGACACCCGCACCGGCGCCGAGATTCCGCCGCTCTGGTGCAGGCCGACGGCCCGGGTGCAGGCCTCGCCGACAGCGAGCCTGACCTCATCGAGGACGGCCTCGTCCACTCCGGCCCTGCGCGCCACCGCTGCCGCCACCAGTCGGGCGGTCCTGACGTGCTCGGGCAGCGCGCTGAAGCGGAGTTCAACGGTGGCCATGCATCCCCCTCGGAACTACGGGCGCGGTCGGGGGGCCGGGTCGCCGAGACTCCGGACTCCCCTCCATTGACTTCTGCCTCCCGGGCCACGGCCCGGGATTCGACTGCCGGCCACTGACCGACCGGTCAGTGGTGGTCGGTCAGCGCGTGGCCGCTCAGTCGGTGGCCGCCACCGCTTCTTCGACCGAGGTGTGGATCGGGAACACCTTGGTGAGACCGGTGATGCGGAAGATCTTCAGAATGCGCTCCTGGTTGCAGACCAGCCGGAGCGAGCCCTCGTGGGCACGCACCCTCTTCAGCCCGCCCACCAGCACGCCGAGCCCGGTGGAGTCGAGGAAATCCACGCCCTCCATGTCGACGACAAGGTGGAAACTGCCGTCGTTCACCAGCTCGACCAGCTGCTCCCGCAGCTTGGGCGCGGTATATACATCGATTTCGCCACCGACCTCGACGACCGTACGATCGCCGACGGTACGGGTCGACAGGGACAGGTCCACGGATCCTCCAGCACCTTGCTATCGAGCGGTCATCCCAAGGGACACCTCGGCAGAGCCCCCGGGACGGTTCGCCAGCCGCGATGGCATTCAATCACTTACCGGCAGGCGTGCACGACGCCTTGGGTCCATTGTCCGTCACGCCAGTGACACACTCGATGCCGATGGCCAAGAATCACCGATCCGATCGACCCTCGACGGACACCGCTTCCCGCCCCTCGCCGGGCGAGATCCTGGACCGGCTCGCCGCTGGGCCGAGCCGGGCTTCGCGCATCACTCATACGGAGCACTTGCCCCCGCGCGAGGGTCGCCATGCCGTGTGGCCCGACCGGATCCGCTCAGAGGTCATCGCCGCGGTGCAGTCCGCGGGTATCGAGCACCCCTGGGCCCACCAGGCACTCGCGGCCGAACACGCCCTGGACGGCGATTCGGTGATCGTCTCCACCGGCACGGCCTCCGGCAAGTCGCTGGCGTACCTCGTGCCCGTCCTGTCGTGTCTGCTGGACGGCTCCGAGGCTCCGAACGGCCGCGGCGCCACCGCGCTGTACCTCGCTCCCACGAAGGCCCTCGCGGCCGATCAGCGGCGTTCTGTGAAGGAACTTTCACAACCGCTGGGCAATGCCGTACGCTCCGCGGTCTACGACGGGGACACTCCCGTCGAGGAACGCGAATGGGTACGCCAGTACGCCAACTACGTCCTCACCAACCCCGACATGCTGCACCGCGGGATACTGCCCTCGCACCCCCGCTGGGCCTCCTTCCTGCGCGCCCTGCGCTATGTCGTCATCGACGAATGCCACACCTACCGGGGCGTCTTCGGCTCGCATGTCGCCCAGGTGCTCCGCCGCCTGCGCCGCCTGTGCGCCCGCTACGGCTCCTCTCCCGTGTTCCTGCTGGCCTCCGCGACCGCCGCCGAACCTTCGGTCGCCGCGACCCGGCTGACCGGCCTGCCCGTCGTGGAGGTCGCTGACGACGCCTCACCGCGTGGCGAAGTGGTGTTCGCCCTCTGGGAACCGCCCCTCACAGAACTCCACGGCGAGAAGGGCGCCCCCGTCCGCCGAACCGCCATCGCCGAGACCGCGGACCTCCTCACCGACCTGGCCGTGCAGGGCGTGCGCTCGGTCGCCTTCGTACGGTCCCGTCGCGGGGCCGAGCTGATCTCGGTGATCGCCCAGGAGCGGCTGGCCGAGGTCGACCGGTCGCTCGCGAGACGCGTGGCGGCGTACCGCGGCGGCTACCTCCCCGAGGAACGCCGCGCCCTCGAACGCGCCCTGCACTCCGGCGAACTCCTCGGCCTCGCCGCCACCACCGCCCTCGAACTCGGCATCGACATCTCCGGTCTGGACGCCGTCGTCATCGCCGGCTACCCGGGCACCCGGGCGTCGCTGTGGCAGCAGGCGGGCCGCGCGGGCCGCAGCGGGCAGGGGGCACTGGCGGTCCTGGTCGCCCGTGACGATCCGCTGGACACGTTTCTCGTCCACCACCCCGAGGCCCTGTTCGACCAGCCGGTGGAGTCCACCGTCCTCGACCCCGACAACCCGTACGTCCTCGCACCCCACCTGTGCGCGGCGGCCGCCGAACTGCCGCTGACCGACGAGGACCTGCCCCTCTTCGGTCCGGCCACCGCCGATCTGCTGCCGCAGTTGGAGGCCGCGAAACTGCTGCGTCGCCGCACGAAGGCCTGGCACTGGACGCGCCGGGAGCGGGCCGCGGACCTCGCCGACATCCGCGGCGGGGGCGGCAGTCCGGTGCAGATCGTGGAGGACGGTTCGGGGCGGCTGCTGGGCACGGTCGACGCCGCGGCCGCGCACACCAGCGTCCACGAGGGTGCGGTCCACCTCCACCAGGGCCGTACGTACCTGGTGAAGGAACTGCACCTCGACGACTCTGTCGCCCTGGTCGAGGAGGCCAACCCGCCGTATTCGACGGTCGCCCGCGACACCACGGCCATCTCCGTCCTGGAGACGGACGTCGAAGTCCCCTGGGGCGAGGGCCGGTTGTGCTACGGCTCCGTCGAAGTCACCAACCAAGTCGTCTCCTTCCTGCGTCGTCGTGTCATCACCGGCGAAGTGCTCGGCGAGTCGAAACTCGACCTCCCGCCTCGTACGCTCCGTACGCGTGCCGTGTGGTGGACGGTCACCGAGGACCAGCTCGACGCCGCCCGCGTGAACCCCGAGATCCTCGGCGGCGCCCTGCACGCCGCCGAGCACGCGTCGATCGGCATGCTGCCGCTCTTCGCCACCTGCGACCGCTGGGACATCGGCGGCGTCTCCGCCCCGCTGCACCCGGACACCCTCCTGCCCACCGTCTTCGTGTACGACGGCCACCCCGGCGGCGCGGGCTTCGCGGAACGCGCCTTCCACACCGCCCGCGAGTGGCTCACGGCCACCCGCCAGGCCATCGCCTCCTGCGAGTGCGAGGCCGGCTGCCCGTCCTGCATCCAGTCCCCCAAGTGCGGCAACGGCAACGAGCCGTTGCACAAACGGGGGGCTGTCCGACTGCTGACGGTGCTGCTGCAGGGAGCGGCGGGGGCGCGACAGGGAGAGGCGGGGGTCGCGTCGGGGGCGGGTCACACCCCCGGCGAGGGCGCGGGGCACGCCCCCACTGAGGGCGTGGGGGGCTAGGGACGTCGCCGCCGTACCGCGTCCCGGACGCCCCGACGACTCACCCCCACTCCCACCCCCACTGTCCAGCCGGGGCACCGACCAGCCGGGGCCTCACGGGCGAGGGAGGCCGGCCCCGCCATCGTGTCGTCGTCGAAGACGCCGAAGAGGCCCAGGAGACGGGGACGGGGGCGCGAGCGGTCGAAGGAGCGGGAGGCTGACAGTTGAAGGGGCGGGAGGCTGGCAAGGGGGCAGCTACGGCCCCACCTCCCCGGCAACTCGCCCTGAAGACCCGGCTGCCGTCACCGGTTCCCCGGGACCGGCCGACACCGCCGACTCCTCAGCCCGTGCCAGTCCCCCAGACCCTGCCGGTCCCCCAGGGCCTACCGGGCCTACCGGTCCTGCCGGTCCTGCCGGAGCCACTGGCCCCGCCGGGCCCGCCCGCGACCTGACCTCGGCGCCCCACGGACCCCGTCCCGCCGCGACCGTGACGTCCGAGATCTCGCCGTGGACGGCGCACTTCACGATCCAGGTGCCCTGGGCCCGCGCCACCCGGTCCGCCTGGGCGCAGGCTTCCGTTCCGCCGTCCATCCAGTGGTCGGCCGCCGCGAGCGCCGCCAAGTCGGCCGCGCTACCCGCGCGATGACGGATCACCACCGCCTGGCTCATCGCGAGGACGGCACCGAAGACGACACACAGCACCGCAATCGCGCCCACGGTCCAGACGGTGGCCGACCCCCGGTCCGAGTCCGACGCGAACGCCCTCGTACGCGACCGGAGACCGCCGCCCGTCACCGTCATCCGCCCGCTCCCACCGTCTCCTCGGCCAGGGCCACGGCCTCGTGGTCCAGGTCGAGGACCAGCGCGTCGGGCCCCGGCGGCTTCGCCTCGACCCGTACGCGTACCAGATCGCCCTCACGTCGGACAGTGACCCGCGCGCCACTCGGCGCCGTCTGCCGGGCCACCGCCGTCACCGTGCCCGGCGGATCCTGCCGGGCAGCCGCCCGAGCCCCCGCCCGGGCCGCGTCCACGCACTGGATCTGCGCGGACGCGGCCAGCAAGGCCCAGACCAGCGCCATCGTGAACACGACCAGCACGGGCAACACCACGGCCGCCTCTGCCGTCACAAACCCCCGGTCACCGCCCCGGCCCACCGCTCGGGACCCGAGTCCGCCCTTCTCAGACCCGCCGGAACTGTCGGAGCTGCCAGAACTGTCAGAACTGTCCATGGAGTGCCTTCTCCACCAGCTCCTGCAGAGCCGCGCGCACCTGCCCACTGGTCAACACCTGATAGAGCAGCGCGGCGAACCCGACCGCCGCGATCAGCCCCATCGCATATTCGGAAGTGACCATTCCGGTATCCCTCCGCATGGCCCGTCCCCGGCCCGCCAGGGCCCACATCCGCACTCGCAGCCACACCCGCATTGCCTTGCTCATCCGAACCCCCGTGCAGTTCAACTCTGTTGCCTCGTCCGGCTCATCCGGCTCGCGCAACTCGTACAGATCCACGCTGTTCACCACTCGTCGTTCACCGTTCACCGCGTCCCGTCCGTCATCCGCCACCCCCTCCCAGCACTCCGTCCGCAAGCCCGATCACCACAGGCAGCACCCCGATGGCGATGAACGCGGGCAGAAAGCAGAGCCCCACCGGCGCGGTGACCAGGACGCCCGCCCGCCGTGCACGAGCCGTGGCGGTACGCCCCCACTCCGCGCGCGCCTCCGCCGCGAGGCGTGCGACGGGCACCGCCGCCGGCACACCGGACTCGCCGGCCCGCTCCAGCAGCCGAGCCAGCGCCCGGGCCCTCGGCAGGGCGGCCAGTCCTCGCCACGCCTCGGCCGGTTCACCCCCCAGCCGCATCTCGGCCGCACCCCGCGCCAGCCGCTCCCCCACGGGCCCGCCCAGCGCCTCTCCCACGGCCTGGGCGGCCACTACGGGACCGGCACCCGCCGCGATACAGGCCGCCAGCAGATCGGCGGCGAGGGGCAGTTGCCGCTCCGCCAGAACGGCGTCGAACTCCTCGGCCGGCACCGGTCTCCGCTGCCACCACCCGACCCCGGCACCGGCCACAAGCCCCACCACGAGCCCGGGAACACCACCGACGAACACCCAGCAGGCGCCCACCGCCCCCACAACCGGCAGCCACCGCCTCACCCCGGCACCGACCTCGAAGCGCCGACCGACGGGGCCCGACTCCACGACCGGTCCCGGACCCGGCTCGCCAAGAAGGTCCAGCACCGCCCCCAACCGTCTGCGCACCCTCCGCTCCCGTCGCGCCGTACCCAACGCCCGCGCCAGCGACCACACTCCTGCCACCACGCACAGGGCTACCCCCAGCCTGTGGACAACCTCCACGCTCATCCCGCCTCCGCTCCGCGTACGATCCGCAGCGCCCACCACAGCCCGACGCTCTCCAGCACCCCGCCGACCAGCAGACAGCCCAGGCCCGCCCCGGTGTGCAGCACTACGTGGAGCGGATCGGCGCCGAGCGCGGTGCCGAGAAGCAGCCCCAGGACCGGCAGTCCGGCGAGCAGCACCGCAGTCGACCGTGCGCCCGCCAACTGGGCGCGCAAGTCCGCCCGTTGGTCCCGCTCGGCACGCAGCGCTCCCTCCAGCCGGTCGAGCCCGGCCGCGAGTCCGGCGCCCCGGTCCACGGCGACCCGCCAGCACGCGGCGAGTCCCAGCAGCCCTTCGGCGCCCGGCCGCCGTGCCGCATCGGTGAGCGCGCCGGGCACATCCCCGCCGAACCGGGCCGCCGCCAGCACCACCGCCTGCGCGCCACCGAGCCCGTCCGAGTCACGGGCGGCGCCGAGCAGTGCCTCACCCGGCTGCCGACCGGCGCGCACCTCCCCCGCGAGCGCCCCGCACAACGCGATCACCGCGTCGGCCCGACGCTCCCGCGCCCGCCGCCCCGCCCCGGCACGCCGGGCCCGCCGCACCACCGGAACCCCGAGCGCTCCCACGACGAGCGGCAGCACGGACGCGCCCAGCAGAGCGATCACCGACCCGGCGACCAACGACCACCACTCGCCCCGTGAACGGTGCAAACGCCGCAGCCACTCCCCGGCCCGCGCCACCTGCTCCCGCGACGGCGGTCCGACCCCGGCCGCGCCACCACCCGCGCACAGCAGCTGCGCCCGCCGCGCTCCCGGACCCTGTCCGCCCATCAGCCAGGCTGCCGCCCCGGCACACACCGCGACCGCCCCCACGGACACTTCACCGACCCCCGTCACAGCCCTTCAACCCCTTTCACGGTCATCACGAACATCACTGCCGCCACTGAAAACACCGCCCGCACCGACTGCACCGACCGCCCTGGCAGTACTGCCGGCACTGATGGCACTGACGGCACCACTGGCCTCAAACAGCCCCCGCAACCGCTCCCACCCCCGCTCGTACACGAAGGCCTCCGCGCCCCACCGCAGCGCCGGTACCGTCACCACCAGCCCCGCCGGGTCCCGTTCCAGCACGTGCACCTCGGCGATGCGCCGCCGCCCGGCCCGGTCGCGTGCCAGATGGAGCACCACCGACAACGCGGCCGCCAACTGGCTGTGCAGGGCGGCCCGGTCGAGTCCCGCGGCCGTGCCCAGTGCTTCGAGGCGGGCCGGTACTCCCGAGGCCGCGTTGGCGTGGACAGTTCCACAGCCGCCTTCGTGACCCGTGTTCAAGGCGGCCAGCAGATGGACCACTTCGGGCCCGCGCACCTCGCCGACGACCAGCCGGTCCGGCCGCATACGCAGGGCCTGGCGCACCAGGTCCTGGAGGGTGACGAGTCCGGCGCCCTCCTGGTTGGCGGGGCGGGACTCCAGGCGTACGACGTGCGGATGGTCGGGGCGCAGCTCCGCCGAGTCCTCGGCGAGCACGATTCGCTCGCCCGGCCCGACGAGGCCCAGCAGGGCGCTCAGGAGCGTGGTCTTGCCGCTGCCCGTACCGCCGCTGATCAGGAACGACAGCCTCGCGTCGAGCAGGGCCCGCAGCACTCGGTCCCCGCCGGGCGGCACCGTCCCGGCCGCCACCAGTTCGTCGAGCGTGAACGCCCTCGGCCGTACGACCCGCAGCGACAGGCACGTCGAGCCGACGGCGACCGGTGGCAGCACCGCGTGCAGACGGGTGCCGTCCGGAAGCCGCGCGTCCACCCAGGGGTGTGCGTCGTCGAGCCGCCGCCCGGCCACCGCGGCCAGGCGCTGCGCGAGACGTCGGACGGCCGCCGCGTCCCGGAAGGAGACAGCCGTCAGCTCCAGGCCGCCGCCCCGGTCCACCCACACTCGGTCGGGCGCCGAGACCAGCACATCGGTCACCGAGGGGTCGCCGAGCAAGGGTTCCAGCGGCCCGGTTCCGACCAGCTCCGACCGCAACCGGGCGGCTGCCCCGAGGACTTCGGCGTCCCCGAGCACCCGACCCTGCTCCCGCAACGCCTGCGCCACCCGTGCCGGAGTCGCCTCGGCGCCACTCTCGGCAAGCCACTGCCGCACCCCGTCCAACAGCCCCGCGTCGGCCGGCCCCGCATCGGCGGGCACACCCGCGCCCGCCCGTCCGCCGGGCCGTCCCGTGTCCGCGGGCACACCTGCCCCCGCCCGCCGACCCACCGGTGCCATCTCCGCAGACAGGCCCACCGAGGGTGCCGGGCCCCTACGCCCGTCCGAGAGCCCCGCGTCCACAGGCAGAGCCGCGCCCCCACGCTCGCCGTGCAGCCCTTCGGGCACGGACAGCCCCACAGGCACCCGGCGCCGCACACGCGTGCCCCCGCTCATACGATCCCTCCCGCCACCGCGGCCCGCTCCCAGAACGCCGAGCAGAAGCGCGCGAGCGGCCCCCGCCCGTCTCCGCCCGGCGGAGCTCCTCGCTCCTGGGCCGCCGCCAACCCCGCCTCCACGGGCACCTCACCCGCCAGGGGCAGCCCGAGCAGCCGGGCCACCTCCTGGTCGTCCAGACCGGGCGCGTACGGCCCTCGTACCGCGACCCGCAGGTCCCGGAGCACCATCCCGACCGCGGACGCCACCCGTCCGGCCGCCGCGACCGCGCGCAGCTCGGCGGGGACGACGAGCAGTCCCAGGTCCAGCTGGGCGAGGGCCTCCGCGCCTCCTTCGTCGATCCGGCGCGGCAGGTCCACGACCACGGCTCCGCCCCGCCGCCGGGCCGCGGCCAGCACCGCGCGGACGGCCTCGGGCGCGATGGTGACGGCATCGCCCCGGTCCCAGCTGAGGACCCGGAGGGCGTGCAGGGAGGGCAGCGACTCCTCCAGGGCGCCGCCGCCGACCCGTCCGTGCGAGGCGGCGAAAGCCGGCCAGCGCAGACCTTCGGCGGCCTCTCCGCCGAGGAGTACGTCGAGTCCGCCGCCCAGCGGATCCGCGTCGACGAGAAGGGTGCGCCGTCCCTGGCGCGCCGAGGTGACCGCTAGGGCGCAGGCCAGCGTCGAAGATCCGGCGCCGCCGCGACCCCCGATCACGCCGACGGTGAGGGCGGGCGGCCCGACTCCTTCGGCCACGTCGGCGATCCGGTCGACCAACCATTGTTCGCCATCCGGCAGCAGCAGAACATGGTCGGCACCGATCTCCACGGCCCGCCGCCAGACCCCGGAATCGTCCTGATCTCGTCCCACCAGCACGACGCCGCGTCTGCGGGCGGCCCCGCGCACCCGTCGCGCGGCATCGTCGCCGACGAGCACCAGAGGCGCCGTCTCCCAGCCGCCACCGCGCTCCGGCACCCCGTGGTGGACTTCGGGCCGGGCGCCGGCCGCGGCGCACAGCCGCAGCAGGTCGTCCAGCAGATCCACGTCCTCGGTGACGATCAACGGTCCGCCCTGCCGCCCCTCGGCGGCCGACGGCCAGTCGTGTGTGATGGCTCCCGCCACGATCTCCATCCCCCTTCACAGCGTCCGCCGCGGAGCCCCGGTGGCCCCGCGATTCCCGCCCGCACGCAAGAACCGGCAACCGGCCCTCCATATGAACCGCCGATACGAACCGGCCATAGCCGTCGGGCAAACCGAACCGGCCATGAACTTCCGCGAGCGGGACGCGCTGGAATCACGGTGCAGCGATCCCGGAAATCGTGTGGATCTTGATCGATAACTGTGGACAACTCGACGGTTGTGAATATCGCCTTCACCCAAACCGGCGACGCCCGTGCGACTTCCTTAGAGCAGCGCGACGACTACCCACAGTGACGGATCACGGGATGGGCACAGAGAAGCGCCGACGCCCGCACAACGGGCCCCGGCGCTCGGGAAGGAGAGAAAACGGAGGGCGAAAACCCATCCGGACATGCGACGACCCCCGCCGGGGGGGAGAGCGGGGGTCGTCTCCACGGCCGACTCGGGGGGGGGAGGAGCCGGACCGGGTTAGACACGGTCGCGAACGATCCGTGACTTCCATGGTGTACCCGAGAGGCCTCTCAGGCAAACCCACACGCCCCACACTAGCCCGAATGGTGGGCGCATATGCTCGGCCCCGTGGAAAACCACTCCTTGCCTCGCACAGCGGCCTTCTTTGACCTGGACAAGACGGTCATTGCGAAGTCGAGCACGCTCACCTTCAGCAAGTCGTTCTACCAAGGCGGGCTGATCAACCGCCGGGCGGTGTTGCGTACCGCATATGCCCAGTTCGTCTTCCTCGCGGGCGGCGCCGACCACGACCAGATGGAGCGGATGCGCGCATACCTGTCCGCGCTGTGCCGCGGCTGGAACGTCCAACAGGTGAAGGAGATCGTCGCCGAGACCCTTCACGACCTGATCGACCCGATCATCTACGACGAGGCCGCCTCCCTCATCGAGGAGCATCACATCGCCGGTCGCGACGTCGTGATCGTCTCCACGTCCGGGGCGGAGGTCGTCGAACCGATCGGCGAACTGCTCGGCGCGGACCGGGTGGTGGCGACCCGCATGGTCGTGGGCGACGACGGCTGCTTCACGGGAGAGGTGGAGTACTACGCGTACGGCCCGACGAAGGCCGAGGCCGTCAAGGACCTGGCCGCGTCCGAGGGGTACGACCTGTCCCGCTGCTACGCCTACAGCGACTCCGCGACCGACATCCCGATGCTGGAGGCGGTGGGCCACCCCCATGCCGTCAATCCCGATCGCACACTGCGCCGGGAGGCCACCGCGCGCGGGTGGCCCATTCTCGACTTCCACCACCCGGTCCGACTGAAGCAGCGGCTGTCCGTACCGCCCCGGCCGGCCATCGTCGCGGCCGCGGCGATCGGCGCGGCGGCGGCCACCGCGGGGCTGGTCTGGTACGCGAGTCGACGCCGTTCGGCGGTGAGCTGAGCCCGCCGGAAACCCCTCCGGGAGAGACCTGCGCCCGATTCGCTCGCCTTTGAACCTAAAAGTAAAGAAGTACAGCGAGGGCTTCCGCTTCCTCCGGTCCAGGAGTACAAAGGGATTAACGGCCCGCGAGACCAAGGACATCCGAGAGGATCACCTTTAAACGCAACCAAGGCCCCACGGACCGAGCATGAACACCGAGCACCCACGCGACGTCGACCCGTCGATTACGGGCCAGCCGCACCAGGGACGGGCAACAGTTCCCGACCTGATGGGCAATACATCGAGGACGCTTGGTAACCCGGTGAACATGCCAGCGGCGGTACGAACCTCGTACCGCCGCAACCCCTTTTCTAGGGCTCTGTTCGCCTCCGGGGCGCAGAAGCCGGTGTCCTACGCAGCGCCGCGCTGCAGCGCCTCGCAGACCGCCGTCGATTCCCGGGCCCCCAGCTCAACCGCCTTGCCGCAGTGGCTGATCCAGGCCGCCATGCCCTCCGGGGTGCCGGAGACGTAGCCGTCCAGGGCCGAGGCATAGGCGGCGCGGCCCAGTTCCGCGTGGCCGACCTCCGCCGGGCAGACCGACTTGGGGTCGAGGCCGCTGCCGACCAGGACGACACGCTCGGCCGCGCGCGCGACCAGGCCGTTGCGGGAACCGAAGGGGCGCAGCGCGAGGAGTTCGCCGTGCACCACCGCGGCGGTCACCAGAGCGGGCGCCGATCCCCCTGCGATGACCAGCCGCGAGAGACCGTCGAGACGGCCCGCCACCTCGGCGGCGTCCGGCAGCGGAAGCTCGATCAGCGGCTCGTCGACGGGCTCCCCGTCCCGCCGCGGACGCCCGACCTCGTCACCCTCGCCCTTGCCCGCGGCGGCCAGCAGATGCAGCCTCGCCAGTACTCGAAGGGGCGACTGCCGCCAGATGGACAGGAGTTGGCCCGCCTCGGCGGTCAGCCTGAGGGCGGCGCCCACCACCCGGGCCTCGTCGTCGCCACTGAAGTCCGTGCGCCGGCGCACCTCTTCGAGGGCCCAGTCGCCGCCGGACAGCGCCGCGGAGCCGCGCGCACCACGCAGCGCGGCCTCCGAGGTGATCTCGTTGCTGCGGCGCCGCATGATGCGGTGCCCGTAGACCCGGTCCACGGCCTTGCGCATCGACTCGACGGCTTCGGGCACGCCGGGCAGCGAGCCCAGCGCCGCGAGCGGGTCGGCGTTCGCACCTGTCGTACTCATGAGTACGACCCTACGCACCCCTGGCCCGCATCCCACTGACGAGTGGTCTTCTTCACGTTTCACAGCTCGCTCGCACGGTCGCGCCACTACGCTTTCTGAACATGAAAATTGCTTTCGTTGGGAAGGGCGGCAGCGGCAAAACCACGCTGTCCTCGCTCTTCATCCGCCACCTCGCGACCACTGGGTCGCCCGTCGTCGCGGTGGACGCCGACATCAACCAGCACCTCGGGGCCGCGCTCGGCCTGGACGACACGGAGGCCGAGGCGCTGCCCGCCATGGGCGACCGGCTGCCGCTCATCAAGGACTACCTGCGCGGCTCCAACCCCCGGATCACCTCGACCGAGACGATGATCAAGACGACCCCGCCCGGCGAGGGCTCCCGGCTGCTGCGGGTCCGCGAGGACAACCCGGTGTACGAGGCCTGCGCGCGGCCGGTGGAACTCGACGGCGGTGCCGTCCGTTTGATGGTCACCGGCCCGTTCACCGAGGCCGACCTGGGAGTGTCGTGCTACCACTCCAAGACCGGTGCAGTGGAGCTCTGCCTGAACCATCTCGTCGACGGCCGGAGCGAGTACGTCGTCGTCGACATGACGGCGGGCTCGGACTCCTTCGCGTCCGGCATGTTCACCCGCTTCGACATCACGTTCCTCGTCGCCGAGCCGACCCGGAAGGGAGTCTCCGTCTACCGGCAGTACAAGGAGTACGCGCGTGACTTCGACGTCACCCTCAAGGTCGTCGGCAACAAGGTGCAGGGGCAGGACGACCTCGACTTCCTGCGGGGCGAGGTGGGTGAGGACCTGCTCGTGACGGTCGGGCACTCTGACTGGGTGCGCGCCATGGAGAAGGGCCGCCCGCCCCGGTTCGCGGAGCTGGAGGACGACAACCTCCGCGCGCTGCGGACCCTTCGCGCCGCCGCCGACGCCACGTACGAACAGCGCGACTGGGCGCGCTACACACGTCAGATGGTCCACTTCCATCTGAAGAACGCGACCTCCTGGGGCAGCGAGAGGACGGGCGCCGACCTGGCCGCCCAGGTCGACCCCGCTTTCGTCCTGCGTGAGGCCGAGACCGCCACTGCCTGAGCGCCGGACTGCGTACGACCGCCCGCCCAGGCCTACGGCTACGGCTTGGCCGCCGGTGTGCCCGGGACGCCCTTCGGGGCCGGGGCGGGCCGGCCGGACAGGAGCGACGGCCAGCCCTGCTTCGGAGCCTCGCCGACCTTGAGCGTGCGGAGCCTGTCGAGGGTCTGGGGGTCCTGGGCGTCGAGCCAGTCGGCGAGCTGCCGGAAGGAGACGCAGCGCACCTCGCGCCGGGTGCAGACGCGCTCGATGGTCTCCTCGATGGCGCGCATGTACGTGCCGCCGTTCCAGGACTCGAAGTGGTTGCCGATGATCAAGGGCGCGCGGTTGCCGTCGTAGGCGCGCTGGAAGCCCTTGAGCAGGCCGTCACGCATCTGGTCGCCCCAGTACCCTTGCTTGGCGGGATCGCCCTGGGATGTGGTGCCCGACTGGTTGACCATGAAGTTGTAGTCCATGGTGAGCGTCTCGAAGCGACGGCCCGGGACCGGGACGAGCTGCAGTGACAGGTCCCACAGCCCCTCCTTCTTCTTGGGCCACAGCTGGTTGTTGACGCCACTGGTGTCGTAGCGGAAGCCCAGCTCGCGGGCGGCGCGCATGAAGTTCCGCTGCCCCTCCAGGCACGGCGTGCGGGCGCCGATGAGCTCCTTCTCGTAGTCGAAGGGCAGCGGGGCGGCCGTCTTCGTGCCCGTGTTGGTCTTCCAGGACTTCACGAACGACTTGGCCTGGGCGATCTCGCTCTTCCAGTCCTCGACCGACCACTCGCCCACACCGCCCCCGCGGCCGCAGAAGTGGCCGTTGAAGTGCGTGCCGATCTCGTTGCCTTCGAGCCAGGCGCCGCGCAGTTGCGTAACGGTGTCCTTGATGCCCTGCTCGTCATTGAAGCCGATGTCGGAGCGGCCCGGTGAGTGCTGCGGCGGCCGGTACAGGTCCCGCTTCTCCTCCGGCAGCATGTACACGCCGCTCAGGAAGTACGTCATCGTCGCCTTGTTGGCCTTGGCCACCTTGCGGAAGTGCGAGAACAGCCGCTGGCCGTCCTCACCGGCGCCGTCCCAGGAGAACACCACGAACTGCGGCGGTCTCTGACCGGGCTTCAGCCGCTCGGGCCGGGGCAGATACGGCTGCGCGCCGGTGAATGCCGTCGAGCCGTCGCCGATCAGGCGGACCGCGCTCTTGGGCGCCGGAGCACCCGGCGCTTTCTTCGCGCCGTGCGCGCCTTCGCCTCGCGCGACTTCGCCCCGGGCACCTTCACCCTGCGCGCCTTTCTTGGCGCCGGTGGAACCGGTGTCGCCGATGGAGCAACCGGCGAGCGCGGCGGCACAGGCCGCGACGACCATGACGCCCGCGGCGATCCTCTGGGTGGCGGCCATGTTCCGCCCACCTTCTTCCTTCAGTCAGGCCGGCGCCGACGTGGGGCGCTGGGACAGCGCCATCAAGGTCGCAGGGACCGAGGGAGGAAGTAGTACGACAAGCCGATCAAAATGCCCAATCACTCGCCAGAGTGAATTACTGACCTATTTGCACCACTTTTTCGTACGGGGTCTTTACTCTCCATTACCATTCATTTACCGAGCGTTGATAAATCCCGCCGCTGTACGCCGTGACCCACGGCCGCGTCCCAAGCGACCGCGTAGCCCCGGAGGAGACGGGAACATGCCTGCCTGCGACCCCACCCGCACCGACAACTCTTCACCCCGGATCAGAGCCTCCGATCTGTCCGCATCGATCGCCGTCTTCCTGATCGCCCTCCCTCTGTCCCTGGGCATCGCCCTCGCCACCGGAGCGCCACTCCAGGCGGGACTCGTCGCCGCCGCCGCGGGCGGGCTCGTGGCCGGCCGGCTGGGCGGCGCGCCGCTCCAGGTGAGCGGGCCCGCCGCCGGGCTCACGGTGGTCACCGCCGACCTCATCCAGACGTACGGGTGGCGTACGACCTGCGCCATCACCGTGCTGGCCGGTCTCGCCCAACTCGGTCTGGGGTTCCTGCGAGTGGCCCGTTCCGCCCTCGCCGTCAGCCCCGCGATCGTGCACGGCATGCTGGCCGGTATCGGCATCACCATCGCCGTCGCCCAGCTCCACATCGTGCTGGGCGGCTCCCCCCACAGCTCCGTCATCGACAACATGCGCGAGCTGCCCGCCCAGTTGGCCGACCTCCATGGGGCGGCCCTGTCGATGAGCGCCCTGACACTGGCCGTACTGCTGCTGTGGCCGCGCGTTCCCGGGCGGGCGGGGCGAGTCGTCCGTACGATCCCGGCGGCGCTCGCGGCCGTCGCGGTGGCCACAGCCGTGGCGTCCCTCGCCGGGCTGCGGCTGCCCCGGGTCGACCTGCCCTCCTGGAGCAGCCACACCCTCGTCGGGCTGCCCGAAGGGCCCGTCCTCGGCATCGTCGCGGCCGTCCTGACCGTGGCGCTGGTCGGCAGCGTCGAGTCGCTGCTCTCCGCGGTGGCCGTGGACAAGCTGGTCGCCGCCCGGAAACGCGGCCCGCGCATCCCGCGCGCCGACCTGGACCGGGAGCTGCGCGGCCAGGGCGCGGCGAACATCGCCTCCGGCGTCCTCGGCGGACTGCCCGTCACGGGCGTCGCGGTACGCAGCGCGGCCAACGTCCAGGCGGGCGGCGTGAGCCGCGACTCGACCATGCTGCACGGGCTGTGGATCGGGGTCGCCGCCCTGCTGCTGGTGCCCGTGCTCGACCTGATCCCGCTCGCCGCGCTCGCCGCGCTGGTGATGGCCGTCGGCGTACAGATGGTGTCGATCAACCACATCCGCACCGTCACCCGCCACCGCGAGATCCCGGTGTACGCGGTCACGACGGCCGGCGTGGTGTTCCTCGGCGTCCTCGAAGGAGTGCTGATCGGTGTCTGCGTGGCCGTGGCCGTCGCGCTGCACCGGCTCACGCGCACGCGGATCACCCACGAGCGGGACCCGGAAGGCGTCCACCATGTGCGGGTCCGCGGGCAGTTGACGTTCCTCGCCGTGCCGCGCCTGAGCCGGACGCTGCACCTGGTGCCCCAGGGGGCCGATGCCGTCGTGGAGCTGGACGGCTCGTTCATGGACCACGCGGCGTACGAGTCGCTGCACGACTGGGAGAGCGCGCACCTCGCGCAGGGCGGTCGCGTCGAGCTGACCGGGCGCACCGGGGCACGGCTCGCGGAGCCGCACGACAAGCACGGCCCCGGGCAGGCCGCGCACTGCAACTGCCGGCCGTGGACCCCGTGGCGCAACCACCACTGCGAGCGCCCGGAGGACGCGTCGGCCGGCGGATCCGGGGACGAGCCGACGGGTTCCGCGGACCCTCAGAGCCCCAGCGGGCATCAACTCGCGCGCGGGATCAGCACGTTCCAGCGCAACACCGCGCCCTTGGTTCGCGGTGAGCTGGCCCGGCTCGCGCGGGAGGGGCAGCGGCCCTCACAGCTCTTCCTGACCTGCGCCGACTCCCGGCTGGTCACATCGATGATCACCTCCAGCGGCCCCGGCGACCTCTTCGTCGTACGGAACGTGGGCAATCTCGTGCCGCCGCCCGGCGAGGAGAGCGGGGACGACTCGGTGGCGGCCGCGATCGAGTACGCGGTGGACGTACTGAAGGTGAGGTCCATCACGGTGTGCGGGCACTCCGGGTGTGGGGCGATGCAGGCGCTGATGAACACCGAACCGGGCGGCGCGCGGACGCCGTTGAAGCGGTGGCTGCGGCACGGGCTGCCGAGTCTGGAGCGGATGGCCGCGAAGGACCGGCCGTGGGCGCGGATCACCGGGCGGGCGCCCGCGGATGCCGTCGAGCAGCTCTGTCTGACCAACGTGGTGCAGCAGTTGGAGCATCTGCGGGCGCACGAGGCCGTGGCGCGGGCGCTGGAGGAAGGCGCGCTCGAACTGCACGGGATGTACTTCCACGTGGGCGAGGCCCAGGCGTATCTGCTGACGGAGCCCACCCGCCACGAGGAGCCCGACGGGGAACTCTTCGACCGGGTCACGGCGACGGCGTTGTACGACACCCCGGCCTGAGCCGCGGCCGCCCCGGCAGGCTCCGACACCCCGGCCTGAGCCGCCCCGGCGGCCACCGCGGTCCTCCCGCGCACTGGTCCACGAAGGCGTCCGCGCACGGGTCCGCGCACGCGGGACCGCCCGCGAGCCTGAACCGCCGCCCTCCCCCGTCCGTGAGAACGTGTGGCCCCCCGGTGCGCCGAGGGCCGGCTGCACACAAGATCCGTACACAGGTCTAAACCAATTCTCGGGCGGCCCTTGTCACCAGGGGTCCACGTCTGATGAGCTGGCCTGGGACACAACGGACACCCCGGGAAAGGGAGATGTCGTGAGCAACGAAAGCCTGGCCAACCTGCTGGGGGAGGAGACGGGACAGTGAGCGAGAACCCCTCCCTCTCCAACCTGCTCAAGGAAGAGCGCAGGTTCGCGCCGCCCGCCGACCTGGCCGCGAACGCCAACGTCACCGCGGAGGCGTACGAACAGGCCAAGGCTGACAGGCTCGGCTTCTGGGCCGAGCAGGCCCGCCGGCTGACCTGGGCCACCGAGCCGACCGAGACGCTGGACTGGTCGAACCCGCCGTTCGCCAAGTGGTTCGCGGACGGAAAGCTCAACGTCGCGTACAACTGCGTGGACCGGCACGTGGAGGCCGGGCACGGCGACCGCGTCGCCATCCACTTCGAGGGTGAGCCCGGCGACAGCCGCGCGATCACCTACGCCGAGCTCAAGGACGAGGTCTCCCGGGCCGCGAACGCCCTGACGGAGCTGGGCATCGAGAAGGGCGACCGGGTCGCCATCTACCTGCCGATGATTCCCGAGGCCGTCGTCTCGATGCTGGCCTGCGCCCGCATCGGCGCCGCGCACTCCGTCGTCTTCGGCGGTTTCTCGGCCGACGCCATCGCCACCCGCATCGCGGACGCCGACGCCAAGCTCGTCATCACCTCCGACGGCGGTTACCGGCGCGGCAAGCCGTCCGCGCTCAAACCGGCCGTCGACGACGCGGTCTCCCGGGCCCCCGGTGTCGACAAGGTGCTCGTCGTGCGCCGTACCGGCCAGGACGTCGCCTGGACCGAGGGCCGCGACGTCTGGTGGCACGAGATCACGGCCAGGCAGTCCGCCGAGCACACGCCCGAGGCGTTCGACGCCGAGCACCCGCTCTTCATCCTCTACACCTCGGGGACGACGGGTAAGCCGAAGGGCATTCTGCACACGTCCGGCGGCTACCTCACCCAGGCCGCGTACACCCACCACGCCGTCTTCGACCTCAAGCCGGAGACCGACGTCTACTGGTGCACGGCCGACATCGGCTGGGTGACGGGCCACTCGTACATCACGTACGGGCCGCTCGCGAACGGCGCGACGCAGGTGATGTACGAGGGCACGCCGGACACCCCGCACCAGGGGCGGTTCTGGGAGATCGTGCAGAAGTACGGCGTGACGATCCTCTACACCGCGCCCACGGCCATTCGTACGTTCATGAAGTGGGGCGACGACATCCCCGCGAAGTTCGATCTCGGCAGCCTCCGGGTGCTGGGGTCCGTGGGTGAGCCGATCAACCCCGAGGCCTGGATGTGGTACCGCAAGCACATCGGCGGCGACCGCACCCCGATCGTGGACACCTGGTGGCAGACCGAGACCGGCGCGATGATGATCTCGCCGCTGCCGGGCGTGACCGAGACGAAGCCCGGGTCCGCCCAGCGGCCGCTGCCCGGCATCTCCGCGACCGTCGTCGACGACGAGGCGCGGGACGTGCCGAACGGCGGCGGTGGCTACCTCGTGCTCACCGAGCCGTGGCCGTCGATGCTGCGCACCATCTGGGGCGACGACCAGCGGTTCCTCGACACGTACTGGTCGCGGTTCGAGGGCAAGTACTTCGCCGGTGACGGGGCCAAGAAGGACGATGACGGCGACATCTGGCTGCTCGGCCGGGTGGACGACGTGATGCTCGTGTCCGGGCACAACATCTCCACCACCGAGGTCGAGTCGGCGCTCGTCTCGCACCCGTCGGTCGCCGAGGCGGCGGTCGTGGGCGCGGCGGACGAGACGACCGGCCAGTCGATCGTGGCCTTCGTGATCCTGCGCGGGACGGCTTCCGCCGAGGACGAGGGCCTGGTGGCCGACCTGCGCGCCCACGTGAGCAAGGCCCTCGGCCCGATCGCCAAGCCCAAGCGGATCCTGCCGGTGGCCGAGCTGCCGAAGACCCGCTCCGGCAAGATCATGCGCCGCCTGCTCCGTGACGTCGCGGAGAACCGTGAGCTCGGTGACGTCACCACGCTCACCGACTCCACGGTGATGGACCTCATCCAGGCGAAGCTCCCGGCGGCGCCCAGCGAGGACTGACGTACGGAGCTGCCGTACGACCTGACGTACGAGCTGAGGGGCACCCGGCGCCGGACGCGCCGGGTGCCCCTTCCGCGTTTAACGTGAAGATCACCGTTTGGCTCCGGCCGCAGCTTGGATAAGCTGAGGAACGCGTCAACAACGCGACAAGAGAACTCAGAAATCTATAGGTGCGCCGGGAAGTCTGGTCGGCATGTGCTCAGTGCTGCCCACCGACCGGAGGTCGTCCCCGTGTCCGCGCCCACCCCCTCCCCCGCTCCCGACCCCGATCCCGCTCCCGAAGAAGCCGGGAAGGACCGCAAGGTCCTCGGGCGGCTCTCGCTCCCCGAGCGGACCTTCGTCGCGGACGCGCTGCGCACCGAGACGGTCGGCGGCGTACTCCTCCTCGTCGCCGCGATCACCGCGCTGATCTGGGCGAACACCCCCCTGCGGGACAGTTACGAAGCCGTCCGCGACTTCCACGTCGGACCCGCCTCCCTCGGCCTGGACCTCTCCGTCCAGCACTGGGCCGCCGACGGGCTGCTCGCGGTCTTCTTCTTCGTCGCCGGTATCGAACTCAAGCGTGAACTGGTCGCCGGCGACCTCAAGGACCCGAAGGCCGCCGCGCTCCCGGTCGTCGCCGCGCTGTGCGGCATGGCCGTACCCGCGCTCGTCTACGTACTGGTCAACGTCACCGGCGGCGGCTCGCTCGCCGGCTGGGCCGTACCGACCGCGACGGACATCGCCTTCGCGCTCGCCGTCCTCGCCGTCATCGGTACCTCGCTGCCGCACTCCCTGCGCGCCTTCCTGCTCACACTCGCCGTCGTCGACGACCTCTTCGCGATCCTGATCATCGCGGTCTTCTTCACCGAGGACCTGAACTTCGCCGCCCTCGGCGGCGCCGCCGTCGGCCTCGCCGTCTTCTGGCTGCTGGTGCGCAAGGGCGTACGCGGCTGGTACGTGTACGTCCCGCTCGGCCTCGTCATCTGGGGGCTGATGTACAACAGCGGCGTCCACGCCACCATCGCCGGTGTCGCGATGGGCCTGATGCTGCGCTGCACCCCCCGCAAGGACGAGAGCGAACAGCGCTCCCCGGGCGAGCACATCGAACACCTCGTACGTCCCCTGTCGGCGGGCCTCGCCGTACCGCTGTTCGCACTGTTCAGCGCCGGGGTCGCGGTCTCCGGAGGCGTACTCGGGGATGTGTTCGCGCAGCCGGAGACCCTCGGTGTCGTCCTCGGCCTGGTCGTCGGCAAGGCGCTCGGCATCTTCGGCGGCACCTGGCTGACGGCCCGCTTCACCCGGGCGTCGCTCTCCGACGACCTGGCCTGGCCGGACGTCTTCGCGGTGGCCTCGCTCGCGGGCATCGGCTTCACCGTCTCGCTGCTCATCGGCGAACTCGCCTTCGAGGGCGACCAGGCGCTCACCGACGAGGTCAAGGCCGCCGTGCTCGTCGGCTCCCTGATCGCGGCCGTCCTGGCGGGCACGCTGCTGAAGATCCGCAACGCCAAGTACCGCAAGATGTACGAGGACGAGGAGCGCGACGAGGACCAGGACGGCATCCCCGACATCTACGAGGTGGGCAACCCTGCGTACCACCTGCGGATGGCCGACATCTACGAGCGGAAGGCCGCAGAGCACCGGAGGCTTGCCGAAGTGACGGCCGGGGCAAGCGATGAGGACGACGGTCCGGCATGATCTGACACGCACGGTCCGACACGTACGGAAAACGCCCCAAGAGAACGTCCCAAGAGTCCTAAGAGCCCTAAGAGGACGTCCCAAGAGAACAGGGAGAACGCGATGAGCGCACCCGACGGCAGCCCGGTCGGCGCCGAACGCAGCATCGGCCAGCTGTTCGCCTCGGCGACGACCGAGATGTCCGCACTGGTGCACGACGAGATCGCACTGGCGAAGGCGCAGCTCAGGCGGGACGTCAAGCGCGGCGCGGTCGGCGGCGGCGCCTTCGCGGCGGCGGGCATGGTACTGATCTTCTCCCTCCCGATGCTGAGCTTCGCCCTGGCGTACGGCATCCGCACCTGGAGCGACTGGAACCTGGCCGTCTGCTTCCTGCTGTCGTTCGCGGCGAACGTGGTGGTGGCCGGGGTGCTCGCGCTGATCGGTGTGGTCTTCGCGAAGAAGGCCCAGAAGGGCAAGGGTCCGCAGAAGACCGCGGCCTCGGTCAAGGAATCGGCAGCCGTACTGCAGAACGTGAAACCGCACCCCCGTGAGGTGGGCCCGGCGGAGCGGGTCGGTGACAGCGGCAAGGCTGTGGCACGCTCGTCCTCATGACGGACCCCTCCATCCCTGCGGGGCAATCACCTTCGGCGCAACCCACCTCGGTCGTACGGCTCGACGTTCCCGGCGGGCACGAGGTGACCCACCGGGACGTCGCCGCCAACGGCGCGCGGTTCCACATCGCCGAGATGGGCGACGGGCCACTGGTCCTGCTGCTGCACGGTTTCCCGCAGTTCTGGTGGACCTGGCGGCATCAGCTCGTGGCGCTCGCCGACGCGGGCTTCCGCGCCGTCGCGATGGACCTGCGGGGTGTGGGCGGCAGCGACCGCACGCCCCGGGGCTACGACCCGGCGAACCTCGCGCTCGACATCACGGGGGTCGTCCGGTCCCTCGGCGAGCCCGACGCCGCGCTCGTCGGCCACGACCTCGGCGGCTATCTGGCGTGGACGGCGGCCGTGATGCGGCCCAAGCTCGTCCGCCGGCTCGCGGTCTCCTCGATGCCGCATCCCCGGCGCTGGCGCTCGGCGATGCTCTCGGACATGAAGCAGACCGCGGCGGGCTCGTACATCTGGGGCTTCCAGCGGCCCTGGATCCCCGAGCGTCAACTCCTCGCCGACGACAGCGCCCTGGTCGGCCGGCTCATCCGGGACTGGTCCGGGCCGCGGCTGCCGGACGACGAGGCAGTGGAGGCGTACCGGCGCGCGATGCTCATCCCGTCGACGGCGCACTGCGCGCTGGAACCGTACCGGTGGATGGTGCGCTCGATGGCCCGCCCTGACGGCATCCAGTTCAACCGCCGCATGAAGCGGCCGGTGCGGGTGCCGACGCTCCATCTGCACGGCTCGCTCGACCCGGTGATGCGCACGCGGAGCGCCGCGGGATCCGGGGAGTACGTCGAAGCGCCGTACCGCTGGCGGCTGTTCGACGGGCTGGGGCACTTCCCCCACGAGGAGGACCCGGTGGCGTTCTCGACCGAACTGGTGAACTGGCTGAAGGACCCCGAGCCGGACCGCTGAGGCCCGCCGAGGGCCGACTGAGGGCCCGCCGACGCCGCCGCACCGCACGTCCGACGCGCCCCGGGGAACACTTGTCCTACGAACAGCCAATTGCCTGGCGCATAGGCCAATTGGGGGGAGTGGGGGCGGTTATCGACCTTGGGGCAGGGGCAGACGTCGGGGTATGGGCTGGACGCACGACTACAGTGACGCAGCACGAAACCGCCGCTCGGCCAGTGGTCTGAGCTCCCACCAGAGGGGTGCCCCGCAACTACAGGGCACCGATCCTCGGCTGGGAATCCCGCACATTCTCAGGCGTCGGGCCCGCTGGGTCTCGGCGCGCCTGCGCCATCCTCGCGGCTGAGTCCTCCACCGAGTCCTCGGCCGGGGCCCTCGTACGTGCGACCCTCGCGGCCGGTCCTCCCGACGCCGCCGAGCTGCCGGGCTACAGCGCGCAACTGTCGCTGTCCACCTGCTGGTTGGCGGTACGGCCCCGGGTGATGTCCTCCTGGACCTCGTCCACGGTGAGCGCGTAGCCCGTCTCGGCGCTGTCGAGGGACTTCGCGAAGACCACCCCGGACACCTTGCCGTCCGGGGTGAGCAGCGGGCCACCGGAGTTGCCCTGGCGCACGGTCGCGTGCAGCGAGTAGACCTTCCGCTGCACGGTGCCGCGGTGGTAGATGTCCGGGCCATTGGCCGTGATGAGGCCGCGCACGCGGGCGGGGTTGATGGTGTACGACCCGTTCTCGGGGAAGCCCGCGACGATCGCGCTGTCCCCGGTCACGGCTTCCTTGGTCGTGAACTGCAGGACGGGCGCCCGCAGATCCGGCACGTCGAGTACGGCGATGTCGCGCTCCCAGTCGTAGAGCACGACCTTCGCGGCGAGCCGCCTGCCCTCGCCGCCTATCTGGACGTACGGCTCATCGACGCCGCCCACCACGTGCGCGTTGGTCATCACACGGCGCTGCCCGAAGACGAAGCCGGTGCCTTCGAGGACCTTGCCGCAACTCTCGGCGGTGCCGGTGACCTTGACGATGGAGCGCTGGGCCCGGGCCGCGGCCGCGCTGTCGGCGAGCGCGGGGTCGGGGGCCTTCACCTCCTTGATGGGCTCGTTCGAGAACGGGCTGAAGACCTGGGGGAAGCCGTTCTGCGCGAGTACCGAGGAGAAGTCGTCGAACCAGGTGTCCGCCTGGTCGGGCAGCACCCTGGACACGCCGAGCAGCACCTTGGAGTTACGGATCTCCTTGCCGGGCGTCGACAGTGGCGTGCCGGCCAGGAGCAGGCCGATCAGCCAGGCGACCAGCAGCATCGCCACGACGTTGACCAGAGCGCCGCCCGTGGCGTCCAGGGCGCGGGCCGGGGACCAGGTGATGTACCGGCGCAGCTTGTTGCCGAGGTGGGTGGTCAGGGCCTGGCCGACCGAGGCACAGACGATCACGATGACCACGGCGACCACGGCGACGGTCGTGCCCACCGTCCCGTCGTCCGTCAGCGCGTCCCAGACGACGGGCAGGAGGTAGACCGCGACGAGGCCGCCGCCCAGGAAGCCGGTCACCGACAGGATGCCGACGACGAACCCCTGGCGATAGCCCACGATCGCGAACCACACGGCGGCGACCAGCAACAGGATGTCCAGCACGTTCACGGAGGCCACCCTGTCATGCGCGCCAGTCGAGCGGGACCTGCTTGTCGCGGTCCCAAGGTCGCTCCCAGCCCGAGTAGTGCAGGAGGCGGTCGATGACTCCGGCGGTGAAGCCCCAGACCAGAGCTGATTCGACCAGGAACGCCGGACCTCGGTGGCCGCTGGGGTGGACCGTCGTCGCGCGGTTGGCCGGGTCCGTGAGATCCGCCACGGGGACGGTGAAGACCCGGGCCGTCTCGTTCGGATCGACCACGTCGACCGGGGTCGGCTCGCGCCACCAGCCCAGCACCGGGGTGACCACGAAGCCGCTCACCGGGATGTAGAGCTTCGGGAGCACGCCGAAGAGTTGGACGCCGCCGGGGTTCAGCCCGGTCTCCTCCTCGGCCTCGCGGAGAGCGGCCCGAAGCGGCCCGTCGACCTTCGGGTCGCCGTCCTCGGGGTCGAGGGCGCCACCGGGGAAGGACGGCTGCCCGGCGTGCGACCTGAGCGAGGTGGCGCGCTCCATGAGCAGCAGCTCGGGACCGCGCTCGCCGTCCCCGAACAGGATCAGTACGGCGGACTGGCGGCCCGCGCCGTCCGCGGGCGGCAGGAAGCGGCTCAACTGGAGCGGCTCCACCGTCTCGACGGCCCGCACCACCGGGTCCAGCCAGCCGGGCAGGCCGTCCTTGATCAGGTCCACATCGCCGCCCCGCATGTCGTGCGTACCGCCGCCCTGTCTGTCGTGCGTATGGCTCGCGCGCGTCATCGCCACCCCCGTTCTGCTGATCTCAACGCCTGCGGGTCCGCAGATCGTTCCGTCATCCGGCCTCCGTCATCCGGCCCCTGGCGGAGGTGAACCGGGCACGGGCGCCCCCAGCGGCGGTGCGGGGATGCCGCCCGCGTCCAGGTAGGCCTGGGGAGGATTGAGGCGCTGGCCCGGGAAGCCACCCTTCTCGTACTTCAGGAGCTTCTTCGCCTTCTCCGGGTCCGTCTCGCCCTCCCCGTACGCCGGGCAGAGCGGGGCGATCGGGCAGGCGCCGCAGGCGGGCTTGCGGGCGTGGCAGATACGGCGGCCGTGGAAGATCACGTGGTGCGAGAGCATCGTCCACTCGCTCTTCGGGAAGAGCTCGCCGACGGCCGCCTCGATCTTCTCCGGCTCCTTCGCGTCGGTCCACTGCCAGCGCCGGACGAGCCGCTGGAAGTGCGTGTCCACGGTGATGCCGGGGCGCCCGAAGGCGTTGCCCAGCACCACGAAGGCGGTCTTGCGGCCCACTCCGGGGAGCTTGACGAGGTCTTCGAGGCGGCCGGGGACCTCGCCTTTGAAGTCGTCCCGCAGCGCCTTGGAGAGCCCTATCACCGACTTGGTCTTGGCACGGAAGAACCCGGTCGGCCGGAGGATCTCCTCGACCTCCTCCGGGTTCGCCGCGGCCAGGTCCTCGGGGGTGGGGTACTTGGCGAAGAGCGCCGGCGTCGTCTGGTTCACCCGCAGATCGGTCGTCTGGGCGGACAGGACGGTGGCGAGCACGAGCTGGAAGGGGTTCTCGAAGTCCAGCTCCGGATGCGCGTACGGGTACACCTCGCCGAGCTCGCGGTTGATGCGGCGGGCCCGGCGGACGAGGGCGGTGCGGGACTCGTTCCGGGGAGGCTTGGCGGGGGCGATTTTGGCGGGGGTCACTTCGGCGGGCGCGGCTTTCTTCGCGGGTACGGACTTCTTCGCTGGTGCGGACTTCTTGGCGACCGCGGGCTTCTTGGCGGCCGCCTTGGACGGTGCGCTCTTCGTGGCGGCCTTCTCGGCCGCCCGATTGGCGGTCGTCCCGGCGGTCTTCTTCGGGACGGCCGGCTTCTTCGGGACGGCAGTTTTCTTGACGGCCGCTGCTTTCTTGACGGCAGCGGCCTTCCTGGCGGACGCGGCCTTCTTCGCGGACGCGGCCATCTCCTCGGCCGCCACCCCCGCGGCCTTCCCGGCGGCCCCCGCCGACCTCTTCACCGGCCCGGACGCTGCCGCTTTTGTCGTTTTCTTCGTTCCACCGGGGCCCTGTTCGCCCACAGCGGAATCACGACGTACAACCACCCGTCCAGCCCCCTTGGCCTGTGCTCTCACCGGCGATTTGGACACTCGGCCAGCCTAAAGCCCACCGCTGACATCCGCCCCGGCCCTCGTGGATCGGCCCCCAATTGGCCCCCTGCCGCACTGCCTGGGACTCCAGTGCGGCAGACTTGTGACTGATCACACTGTTTGGACCGTCCAGCAAGATGGGGAGCACGGTCCCCGGGTACACCGGGGAACAAGATCCCCTGAGCAGGTCGACAAGGAGAGAACTCGTGGACGACGTTCTGCGGCGCGCCCCGCTCTTCGCGGCGCTCGATGACGAGCAGGCCGCGGAGCTCCGCGCCTCCATGAGTGAGGTGACCCTCGCGCGTGGTGACGCCCTCTTCCACGAGGGCGACCCCGGCGACCGCCTGTACGTGGTCACCGAGGGCAAGGTGAAGCTCCACCGCACATCCCCCGACGGCCGCGAGAACATGCTGGCGGTCCTCGGCCCCGGCGAGCTCATCGGCGAGCTGTCGCTGTTCGACCCGGGCCCGCGCACGGCGACCGCCACCGCGCTGACCGAGGTCAAGCTGCTCGGCCTCGGCCACGGCGACCTCCAGCCCTGGCTGAACGTGCGGCCCGAGGTGGCCGCCGCCCTGCTGCGCGCCGTCGCCCGGCGCCTGCGCAAGACCAACGACCAGATGTCCGACCTGGTCTTCTCCGATGTCCCGGGCCGGGTGGCCCGCGCACTCCTGGACCTCTCGCGCCGCTTCGGCGTGCAGTCCGAGGAGGGCATCCACGTCGTGCACGACCTGACCCAGGAGGAGCTGGCCCAACTGGTCGGCGCCTCCCGCGAGACGGTCAACAAGGCGCTCGCCGACTTCGCGGGCCGCGGCTGGCTCCGCCTGGAGGCCCGCGCGGTGATCCTGCTGGACGTGGAGCGGCTCGCCAAGCGCTCGCGCTGATTTCGTACGTCTACGTAGTAGGCGACTTCGTACGCGCCCGAGGGACCCTGCCACACGGCGGGGTCCTTCTCGTGGGCCTTGTAGGTCTCCGCGGGCCTTGTAGGTCTCGCGGGCCTCACGCCTCCTCGATAAGCCCGTGCTCCCGCAGATAGTCCAGCTGCGCCCGTACCGACAGCTCCGCCGCCGGCCACAACGAGCGGTCGACGTCGGCGTAGACGTGGGCGACGACCTCGGACGGGCTCGTGCGGCCGTCCTCGACGGCCGTCTCGACCTGGGCGAGGCGGTGGGCGCGGTGCGCGAGATAGAACTCGACGGCGCCCTGGGCGTCGTCCAGGACGGGCCCGTGGCCCGGCAGCACCGTGTGCACGCCGTCGTCGACCGTCAGGGACCTCAGGCGCCGCAGGGAGTCCAGGTAGTCGCCCAGGCGCCCGTCGGGGTGCGCGACGAGCGTGGTGCCCCGGCCCAGGATCGTGTCGCCGGTCAGGACGGCCCGGTCGGCGGGCAGATGGAAGCAGAGCGAGTCGGAGGTGTGGCCGGGCGTCGGCACGACGCGCAGCTCCAGGCCGCCCGTGGTGACCACGTTTCCGGCCGCCAGGCCCTCGTCGCCGAGCCGCAGCGCCGGGTCGAGCGCCCGCACCTTCGTGCCCGTCAGCTCCGCGAACCGCGCGGCACCCTCCGCGTGGTCGGGATGCCCGTGCGTCAGCAGCGTCAGCGCGACCCGCCTGCCGGCCTTCTGCGCGATGTCGATGACGTTGCGCAGGTGTACATCGTCCAGGGGGCCCGGATCGATCACCACCGCCAGCTCGGAGTCCGGCTCGGCCACGATCCAGGTGTTCGTGCCGTCCAGGGTCATCGCGGACGCGTTGGGGGCGAGGACGTTGACGGCACGCGGGGTGGCGGGGCCGGACAGGACCCCGCCGCGTGGCTGGCCGGGCAGAGCGGCGGCGTCGGTCATGCGGGGGTGCCTTCCGTTTCCGTTTCCGTTGCCACGAGGAGTGGCAGCACGTCACGTCGCCGGCCGGGACGGGCCGCGGCGCCGGTCATCCCCGGGCTCCGCCGTTCGGGATGTGCTTGGTGAACTCGTCGTGTCCCGGCCAGCTGAGGACCAGCTCGCCGTCCGCCAGCCGGGCCTCGGCCAGGACCGGGGTCAGGTCCCGCTCCGGGGCGGCGGCCAGGGCCTCGGCGGCGGTGCCGTACGCGCGCAGCTGGCGCAGGGTCGCGATGGTGGGCGGCATCATCAGGAGGTCGCCCTTGTCGTACGCGTCCGCCGCCGCCTCGGGGCGGATCCAGACGGTGCGGTCGGCCTCCGTGGAGACGTTGCGGGTGCGCTGCCCCTCCGGGAGGGCGGCCACGAAGAACCAGGTGTCGTAGCGGCGGGGTTCGAACTCCGGAGTGATCCAACGGGTCCAGGCGCCGAGGAGATCGGAGCGCAGGACCAGCCCCCGGCGGTCGAGGAACTCGGCGAAGGAGAGGTCACGGGCGACCAGGGCCGCACGGTCCGCCTCCCACTCGTCCCCCGTGGTGTCGCCGACCACGGTGTCCGGGGCGGGGCCGGCCAGCAGGACGCCCGCCTCCTCGTACGTCTCGCGCACCGCGGCGCAGACGATCGCCTGGGCGGAGGTCTCGTCGACGCCGAGCCGGGACGCCCACCACGCGCGCGTGGGGCCCGCCCAGCGGACCTGGCGGTCGTCGTCCCGGGGGTCCACACCCCCTCCGGGATACGCGTACGCGCCTCCGGCGAAGGCCATGGAGGCGCGTCTGCGCAGCATGTGCACGACGGGTGCGGAGCCGGTGTCCTTGAGCAGCATGACCGTGGCGGCCCGCCTGGGGGTGACCGGTGTCAGCGTGCCCTCCGCCAGCGCGCGGATCCTCTCGGGCCACTCCGGGGGGTACCACTGCCCATTCGCCATGGGCGGAGGCTATCCCGGAGAAGGCTGATGTTCGAGAGGCAACAATCGGCTCCCTGGAGAGCTCCCCCTGCTGGAGAGCCCTCTACGGGAGAACGCCGGGAGCACGCCTACGCCTCGGTCAGCTCCACCTGGATCTCGACCTCCACGGGCGAGTCCAGCGGGAGCACCGCCACGCCGACCGCGCTGCGCGCGTGCACGCCCTTGTCGCCCAGGACCTCGCCCAGGAGCTCGCTCGCACCGTTCAGGACGGCGGGCTGGCCCGTGAAGTCGGAGGCCGAGGCCACGAAGCCGACGACCTTCACGACGCGCGCGATGCGGTCGAGGTCACCCGCGACCGACTTGACCGCGGCGAGGGCGTTCAGGGCGCAGGTACGGGCCAGTTCCTTGGCCTCCTCGGGGGTGACCTCCGCACCCACCTTGCCGGTGACCGGCAGCTTGCCGTCCACCATCGGGAGCTGGCCGGACGTGTACACGTACACCCCCGACTGCACCGCGGGCTGGTACGCGGCCAGCGGCGGCACGACACCCGGCAGCGTCAGCCCGAGCTCGGCCAGCTTCGCCTCGACAGCGCTCACGCGGACTTCTCCCGCTTCAGGTAGGCGACGAGCTGCTCGGGGTTGTTCGGCCCGGGCACGACCTGGACGAGCTCCCAGCCGTCCTCGCCCCAGGTGTCCAGAATCTGCTTCGTGGCATGGACGAGCAGCGGCACGGTCACGTATTCCCACTTGGTCATGAGGGCGACTTTAGCCGCTGCCGCACACGCCCTGTCCGCCCCCGTCACCGACCCCCGTCACCGGGACTGGGCAAGGCCTTCTCTGGGCACCCGTACTCAAGGACGGCGGCATCCCGTCGGCCCCGGACACCCCGGCAACCCCCACCCACAGCCACCGCAACGCACGGTGAGGAATTAGGCTCGAAGACGTGAGCAGGCTTCAGGTCGTCAGTGGCAAGGGCGGTACCGGCAAGACGACGGTCGCCGCAGCCCTCGCGCTCGCCCTCGCGACGGAGGGCAAGCGCACCCTTCTGGTCGAGGTCGAGGCCAGACAGGGCATCGCGCAGCTCTTCGAAACGGAGGCGCTGCCCTATGAGGAGCGGAAGATCGCCGTCGCTCCCGGTGGCGGGGAGGTGTACGCCCTCGCCATCGACCCCGAACTGGCCCTTCTGGACTACCTCCAGATGTTCTACAAACTCGGCGGCGCCGGACGCGCCCTGAAGAAGCTCGGCGCCATCGACTTCGCGACGACGATCGCGCCGGGTCTGCGGGACGTGCTGCTCACAGGCAAGGCCTGCGAGGCCGTCCGCCGCAAGGACAAGAGCGGGCGCTTCGCGTACGACTACGTGGTGATGGACGCCCCGCCGACCGGGCGGATCACCCGCTTCCTGAACGTGAACGACGAGGTGGCCGGGCTCGCCAAGATCGGCCCGATACACAATCAGGCGCAGGCCGTCATGCGGGTGCTCAAGTCGCCCGAGACGGAGGTGCACCTGGTGGCCCTCCTGGAGGAGATGCCCGTCCAGGAGACCGTGGACGCCATCGCCGAGCTGCGCGCCGCGCGGCTGCCGGTGGGGCGGATCATCGTGAACTCGGTGCGGCCCGCGCTCCTCGACGAGGCCGGCCTGGAGCTCACCCGCGCGGCACCGCGCACGGCCATCGCCAAGTCGCTGTCCGCCGCCGGACTCGGCGGCGCGCGCCGCGGCGGGGTCGCCGAGCGCCTCGTGGAGCCGCTGCTGGTCCAGGCGGAGGAGTACGCCGAGCGGTACGCGCTGGAGCGCGACCAGCGGGCCGTACTCCAGGAGGTGGGCCTTCCGCTGCACGAACTCCCGCTGCTCGCCGAGGGAATGGACCTCGCGGGCCTGTACGAACTCGCCACGGAACTGCGTCAGCAAGGGATCTCATGAGTCCGGACCCGGCCCGCGCAAACGATCCTGCCCACGCGGGCGACGCTGCCCGCGGGCACGACCTCGCCCACCCGCACGACCCCGCCCGCGCCATCGACTCCGCCCGTGTCCTGGACGTCGATCCGCTGATCGACGACCCGAAGACCCGCATCGTGGTCTGCTGCGGCTCGGGCGGCGTCGGCAAGACCACCACCGCGGCGGCCCTCGGGCTGCGGGCCGCCGAGCGCGGCCGCAAGGTGGTCGTCCTCACCATCGACCCGGCGCGCAGGCTGGCGCAGTCGATGGGCATCGACGCGCTCGACAACGTTCCGCGCCGCGTGAAGGGCCTCGACGACTCCGGCGACGGCGAACTGCACGCGATGATGCTCGACATGAAGCGCACCTTCGACGAGATCGTCGAGGCGCACGCGGACCGCGAGCGGGCGGCCGCGATCCTGAACAACCCGTTCTACCAGTCACTCTCGGCGGGCTTCGCGGGCACGCAGGAGTACATGGCGATGGAGAAACTGGGGCAGCTCAGGGCCCGCGACGAGTGGGACCTCATCATCGTCGACACCCCGCCCTCGCGCTCGGCGCTCGACTTCCTGGATGCCCCGAAGCGGCTCGGGTCGTTCCTGGACGGCAAGTTGATCCGGCTGCTGACCGCGCCGGCGAAGCTGGGCGGCCGGGCCGGGATGAAGTTCCTGAACGTCGGGATGTCGATGATGACCGGCACCCTGGGCAAGCTCCTCGGCGGCCAGCTCCTCAAGGACATCCAGACGTTCGTGTCCGCCATGGACACCACGTTCGGCGGCTTCCGCACCCGCGCGGACGCCACGTACAAGCTCCTCCAGACACCCGGGACTGCGTTCCTGGTCGTCGCGGCCCCCGAGCGGGACGCGCTGCGCGAGGCCGCGTACTTCGTGGAGCGGCTGGCCGCCGAGGACATGCCGCTCGCCGGGCTCGTACTGAACCGGGTGCACGGCAGCGGTGCCGCTCAGCTGTCCGCCGAGCGGGCACTCGCCGCCGCGGAGAATCTTGCTCTCACGGCTGCGGAAAATCTTGCCGAGACCCGCATTGTGGATCAGATGGACGGGAAAGCTGGTCTTCGTAACTCCCCCGACACATACGACAGTTCAGACGACAGCGACGACAGCTCAGGCGCCGATCCAGATTCTCCCGCTTCCCGGACCGCCGTTCCCGAGGCTCCCGCTTCCGACGCAGGCTCCCCCGCCGCGGACCGGACCGCCGCCGACGGAGCCGGGACGGACCGAACCGTCGAGCACCTCACGGCAGGCCTGCTGAGGCTGCACGCCGAGCGCATGCAGCTGCTCTCCCGCGAGCAGCGCACGCGTGACCGCTTCTCCGCGCTCCACCCCGAAGTGGCGGTGGCCGAAGTGGCCGCGCTGCCCGGCGATGTGCACGACCTCGCAGGGCTGCGGGACATCGGGAACCGGCTCGCGGCCGGTACCTCGCCGGCCGGAGCTGCGTAAGCCTTCCAGGGCCGCGGGGGCCCCTGGTGCGACAGGGCCCGTGCGGTCCCTGACGCGGTGCGTACCGGGTCACGTGCACCCTGACGCGTACGAGGCCGCTGTGGGCCCCGCTGGCATGCGGAGGCGGAGGGCGGTCAGCCCACCGCCGCGTAGTGCTCGTACACCTCTTCCTCGTCGAGGGGCAGGATCCCCGCCCCTCGCTCGTACTCGGTACGCGCGGTTTCGAGCAGCCTGCGCCAAGAGGTGACGGTGGGCCGCCTGCGCAGCAGTGCGCGGCGCTCCCGCTCCGTCATTCCTCCCCACACGCCGAACTCGACGCGGTTGTCCAGCGCGTCAGCCAGGCACTCCGTACGTACCGGACATCCGGTGCATACTGCCTTGGCCCTATTCTGCGCTGCTCCTTGAACGAACAGTTCATCCGGATCGGTAGTGCGGCAGGCCGCCTGCGCACTCCAGTCGGTTACCCAGCCCATACCGGCGCCGTCCTCTCCCGAATCGAGGCTCCCCCACGGCGGCAGCGGCATATTCACCGCCGCCAGTTGAGGACGTTACGGAAGGTGGGCACAGTCAACCAGCCCCTTCGGGCCCAATCTTGAATGGCCCGAATGGACTATGCGTACGCGGCAGATCACCCAACGGAGTGACCTGGCGACATGCGTGATCTTCCCGGCAAACCGGGACAGTTGAGTTGAGTCACAACGGACGCCAGGTGACGCATGAGGCGGATTCGGACACGCGTCCAACAAAAAAGTTGGTTCCGACCGGAACGATTCGGGGTCGCCGGACGTATTGATACGTAGCCCTACTGCTGTGACAGTTGAGAGCAGCTTAGGCCAAGGCCTGTACGCGTGTCCGGAGAATGAGAACGTAGGCTGCCCCTATGCCAAAGAAGCGCTCGGGCGGTGGTCTGTCGCCAACGCAGCAGGCCGCCAAGTTCCTCGGTGTCAGTGTGCTCGCAGGAGCCGTCATGGCCGGTATCGCGGTGCCGGCGGTGGGTGCGCTCGGTCTCGCGGCCAAGGGATCCGTCGAGGGATTCGACGAGATCCCGGCCAATCTGAAGCGGCCACCGCTGAGCCAGCGCACCACGATCCTGGACAACCAGGGCGGGCGGATCGCCACGGTCTACTCACGTGACCGCACGGTGGTCGACCTCAAGGACATCTCGCCGTACATGCAGAAGGCGATCGTCGCGATCGAGGACTCGCGCTTCTACAAGCACGGCGCGGTGGACCTGAAGGGCGTCCTGCGCGCCCTCAACAAGAACGCGCAGAGCGGAGGCGTCTCAGAGGGCGCGTCCACGCTCACGCAGCAGTACGTGAAGAACGTCTTCGTGGAGGAGGCGGGCGACGACGCGACGAAGATCGCCCAGGCCACCCAGCAGACCCTCGGCCGCAAGATCAAGGAACTGAAGTACGCGATCCAGGTCGAGGAAGAGCTCGGCAAGAAGAAGATCCTCGAGAACTACCTGAACATCACGTTCTTCGGACAGCAGGCCTACGGCGTCGAGGCCGCGTCCCAGCGCTACTTCTCCAAGTCCGCCAAGGACTTGAAGCTGGAGGAGGCCGCGCTGCTCGCCGGCATCGTCCAGTCGCCGAGCCGGTACGACCCGGTCAACGACGAGGCGGAGGCCACCAAGCGGCGCAACACCGTGCTGCAGCGCATGGCCGCCGTCAAGGACATCTCCCAGGCGGAGGCCGAGGCGGCCATGGCGAAGCCGCTCGGCCTGAAGGTCAGCAAGCCGGACAACGGCTGCATCACGGCGGTCAAGGACGCCAGCTTCTTCTGTGACTACGTCCGCGAGGTCTTCCTGACCGACCCGGTCTTCGGCAAGACCAAGGAGGCCCGGGCCAAGGTCTGGAACCGCGGCGGTCTGACGATCCGTACGACGCTCGACCCGCAGTCCCAGGACTCGGTGCAGGCGTCCATCAAGGCTCACGTCTACAAGAAGGACAAAGTCGCGGCGGCTTCGACGCTCGTCGAGCCCGGCTCCGGCAAGATCCTTGCGATGGGCCAGTCCAAGCCGTACGGCTACGGCAAGAACGAGACGGAGTACAACTACTCGGTCGACGCGAAGATGGGCGGCTCGAACTTCGGCTTCCCGACGGGTTCGACGTTCAAGCCGTTCCTGGCCGCGGCCGCCCTGGAAGAGGGCAAGCCCGCCAACCAGGTCTATCCCGCGCCGTTCGAGATGCCTTATCCGGCCTCGGTGCAGACGTGCAGCGGAAAGCCCTGGGTCAACCAGGGCGGCAAGGCCAAGGTCGAGAACGAGGACGAGTCGGAGGTCGGTCCGTACGGCCTGCAGGAGGCCATGGCCAAGTCGGTCAACACCTACTTCGTGCAGATGCTCGAGGACACCGGCATGTGCCCGGTGGTGAAGATGACCGACAAGCTGGGCGTGGTGCAGGGCAACGGCACCAAGGTGCCCGAGGTGCCCGCCTCGCTCACCCTCGGATCCACCGGCCTCTCGCCGCTGACCATGGCGAGCGCGTACGCGGCCTTCGCCAACCGCGGCACGTACTGCACGCCGGTCGCGATCGAGTCGATCAGCCAGCAGCTCGGCGGTGAGAAGAAGTCCCTCAAGGTGCCGAAGTCGACGTGCTCGCGGGCGATGTCGGAGTCCACCGCGGACATGATCAACGCGCTGCTCAGCGGCGTGATCGACTCCGGTACGGGCCAGCAGGCCGGTCTCACCGACCGGGACAACGCGGGTAAGACCGGTACGACGGACTTCCGCAAGAACGCCTGGTTCGTGGGCTACACGCCGAAGCTGTCCGGCGCGGTCTGGGTCGGCAGTGCCACCCAGAAGGTCGAGATGGTGAACATCAGGATCGGCGGCCAGATGCACGACAAGGTCTTCGGCGGCGCGGTGCCCGGACCGATCTGGAAGGACGCCATGGCCGGCGCCCTCGCGGGCCGGGACTCCGGAACCTTCAACAACGTCAGGATCCCCGAGGTCGAGCGCCCCCGCGAAGAGGACCGCGACGACGAGGACAACGGGAACGGCGACAACAACGACAACGGGGGGAACGGCGACAACGGGAACGGCGGCGGGAACGGGGGGAACGACGGCGGCACCGTCGGCGGCCCGTTCCCCGACCCGACCATCTCGTTCCCGGAGGAGTGGACGATCGGCGGAAACGGGAACGGCGGGAACGGGAACGGCGGCGGGAACTTTCCGTAGGCCCTAGCCCGGTCCTGTAGGTGTACGAAGAGGTGGGCGCCCCCTGATGATTGGGGGCGCCCACCTCTTCGTACACGTACAGAACCCGGCCGTATGCGTACGGGATCTGGTCGTATGCGTACGAGATCCGGTCGTATACGTACGGGATCGGGCCGGGCTCAGCCCGCGAGCTGTTTCTTGACCAGCGCGGCGACGCGGCCGCCCTCGGCCAGGCCGGCCACCTTCGGGTTCACGATCTTCATGACCTGACCCATGGCGCGCGGGCCCTCGGCGCCGGCCGCCCTGGCCTCCTCGACCGCCTGCGTGACGATCTGCTGGAGCTCGTCGTCGGAGAGCTGCTTGGGCAGGTACTCGGCGAGGAGCTCGCCCTCCGCCTTCTCCCGCTCCGCGGACTCGGCGCGGCCGCCCTGCGCGAAGGCCTCGGCGGCCTCGCGGCGCTTCTTCGCCTCCTTGGCGATCACCTTCTGCACCTCGTCGTCGGAGAGTTCGCGCTTCTCCGTGCCCGCGACCTCTTCCTTCGTGATCGCGGTGAGGGTCAGCCGGAGCGTCGAGGAGCGGAGCTCGTCGCGCCCCTTGATCGCGGCGTTGAGGTCAGCCTGCAGCTTCGACTTGAGCGTGGTCATGGGTCGATTGTCGCAGGTGTGGTGCGACGGCTGCGCGTTGATTTCGGGCAGCACCTCCGGTGGGACCGGGTGTGCGTACCAACACCTCCGGTGGGACCGGGTGTCGGTGCCGTCTGACACGATGGACGTATGCGCGCGCGATACGGAGTACCCCTGGGAATTGCGGCGGCCGGCGCCGCCGGTCTGCTCTACTCGGCAGGTTTCGAAGCCCGATCCTTCCGTCTGCGGAGAGTGACGGTCCCGGTGCTGCCTCCCGGGATGCGGCCGCTGCGCATGCTCCAGGTCTCCGACATCCACATGGTGAGCGGCCAGCGCAAGAAGCAGCGTTGGCTGCGCTCACTGGCCGGGCTGCGCCCCGACTTCGTCATCAACACCGGGGACAACCTCTCCGATCCGGAGGGCGTGCCCGAGGTCATGGACGCGCTCGGCCCGCTGATGGAGTTCCCGGGCGCGTACGTCTTCGGCTCGAACGACTACTACGGACCCACACTCCGCAACCCCGCCCGGTACTTGTTCGAGAAGACGCAGGGGCGGCACGGGCTGAACGGCAACGCACCCGTAGTCGACGCGGTCCACAACCCGTGGGAGTCGCTGCGCGACGGCTTCGACTCGGCGGGCTGGCTGAACCTGACGAACGCGCGCGGCGGCCTGAAGATCGACGGCTTCGAGATCGAGCTGACCGGGCTCGACGATCCGCACATCAAGCGCGACCGGTACGCGCGTGTGGCCGGCGGCCCGTCCGACTCGGCCGACTTCTCGATGGGCATCGTGCACGCTCCGTACCTGCGCACGCTCGACGCCTTCACCGCGGACGGCTACCCCCTGATCCTGGCCGGCCACACCCACGGCGGGCAGCTCTGCCTCCCCTTCTACGGCGCCTTCGTGACCAACTGCGACCTGGACACGGAGCGGGTGAAGGGGCTGTCCACGCACACGGAAACGGCCTCCGGCCGGACGTCGTACATGCACGTGTCGGCGGGGTGCGGGACGAGCCGGTACACGCCGGTACGGTTCGCGTGCCCACCGGAGGCGACGTTGCTGACGCTGGTGGGGCGGGACTGAGGCGGGGGCGGTTTTGGTGGGGTTGGGCTGATTCCGGTTCCGGTGAGGCGGGGGCGGTTTCGGTGAGGCGGGGCTGACTGTGGTGAGGCAGGACTGAGGCTGGGCCGGTTTTGTGGGGCGGGGCCCGTTCCGGTGAGGCTGGGCCGACTGTGGTGGGCCAGGGGCGACACCCGGCCGGTTCAACACGAATCGCCCCTTTTATCCACCCTGCTTAGCGTGAGGGCATGACCGCCCCCATACCCGCGGATATCCCGGGCATCCCCGCACTCCCCCGCATAGCCGCCGGCGCCGCCGCTGCCACCGTCTCCGTCGTCCCGGCGGACGCCGTCGTCCCCCGCGTCCGCCGCCCTCTGACCGCCGCCTTCCGCCTGCTCGTCGCACTGACGGCGGCCGGGGGCGTCGCACTCGCCCTGGTCCTCGGCTCCCCGCTCCGAGTGCTGAGCTACTTCACGATCCAGAGCAGCATCCTGGTGGCCGCGGTGTTCGCCCTCTCGGCGTGCCGGGCCTGGACGGCCCGCCGCCCGCTACCGCCGTCCGTCACCGCCGGCACACTGCTCTACGCCGTGTTCGCCGGCCTGGTCTACCACCTGGTCCTGGCGGACGACGCGAGCACCTTCGCCATGACGGGCGACCTCGACACCCTCACCGGCTGGCACGCGCTCACGAACCACCTCCTGCACACAGTGGTCCCGGTCGCGGCCGCGCTGGACTGGCTCCTGCTGACCCGCCCGGGCCCGCTGCATCCGCACCACGCGGTCGCCTGGCTCGCCTTCCCCGTGGCCTACCTGGCCTTCGTCCTGACCCGGGGCGCGCTCCTGCCCCCGGACACCGCGGCACGCTACCCGTACCCCTTCCTCGACGTGCCCCAACGCGGCTACGTAGAAGTCCTGGGCAACGCCACCGTCCTCGGCCTCGCCTGCTACGCCCTCGCCCTCCTCCTCGTCGCCCTCGACCACATCCGCCCCGGCCCACGCCGCCGCCGACCCCCCGAAAACCGGATTTCGTCTCCGGCCACCAGTGGGCTAAAGTAAACGACGTCGCCACGGCACAAACCACGCGAGTGGCCTGCCGAGCAGCGACATCGGGGTGTAGCGCAGCTTGGCAGCGCGCTTCGTTCGGGACGAAGAGGTCGTGGGTTCAAATCCCGCCACCCCGACAGATGAAACACCAGGTCAGGGGCCTGATCCGCATTGCGGGTCGGGCCCCTGAGTGGTTGATGGGGGCCGTCTGGGTACCGGCTTCGGAATTCCGGCTCCCAGCCCTCGTCGCTGTTCGAGCTCTCGGCCGGGTTCAGGAGCCGTCGGGAATGTGCGGCGTGCTGCCTGCGTCTCGGGACAGGAGCCGGGCGGATGCGTAGAGGGGTGCGGAGAACGCAGAGAGCATGATGCCGCCCACTGCCGCCGGCGCATGCTCCGACCGGGCGCCGCGGTGGTCGGCCGTCCGGGCCGCCCGGACTCCGCAGGTGACAGGTGACAGGTGGCCAGGGCTCCGATGCAGGTCTGCCGGGGTTCCAGTGCTCTCGTCGTTACAGGGTGAGCGGCAGGGATGTGAGGCCGCGCATCAACCGCGTGTGCCGCCAGGCCAGTTCCTCAGGGGGAACTGCCAGTCGAATGTTGGGGAAGCGGAGAATGACGGCCCGGAGGGCGAGTTCGGCTTCGGCTCGGGCGAGGGGGGCTCCCAGGCATCTGTGGATACCGTGGCCGAAGGCGAGGTGCCCGGTGGCACCGCGGTTGATGTCGAGCCGGTCCGGCCCGGGGAATCGGGTGGGGTCACGGTTGGCGGCACCGGGAGCGATGAGTACCGGAACGCCTGCGGGGATCGTGGTCCCGCCGAGTGTGAGCGCCTCGGTGCTGTAGCGGAACGTGGCGATCCCGACAGGCGAGTCGAAGCGCAGCAACTCGTCCAGGGCGCTCCCGAGCAGCTGGGGTTCGGCTCTCAACTGCGCGAGCGACTCCGGGTGTTGCAGAAGAGCCAGGGCCGCGTTGCCGATGAAGTTGGTGGTGGTCTCATGGCCGGCCACAAGCAGGAGCACGGCGAGCGATATGAGTTCGTCCTCCGTCAGCTTGTCCTGGCCGTCGCGTACGGCGATGAGGTCGTCGAGCAGACTCTCGCCGGGCGAGCTGCGTCTGGAGGCGACGAGGTCGGTCATGTAACCGCCGACGGCATGTGAGGCGGCGTCGATCCGCCGGGGATCTCCGGCGGCGAACAGCTCGCTCGACCACGTGTGCACGAGCCGGCGGTCGGATTCGGGTACTCCCAGCAGCTGACAGATGACGGTGACCGGCAGCGGTACCGCGAGGCTCTCGACGAGGTCCACCCGTCCGTGATCCGGCCAGGCGTCGAGCAGTTCGTCGACCAGGTCGGCGATGTAGGGGCGCAACCGCGCGACGGCCCCGGTGGTGAACGCCTTCGTCACCAGCGCCCGCAGCCGTGCGTGGCGCGGCGGGTCGGTGGCAAGCATGTTCTGGGAGACGGCAGGATGGAGGTCCCGCTGCGACGGTCGGCCGGCGAAGAACCGCACGGTGTCCTTCGAAAGCCGAGGATCGGTGAATGCCTCCCGGGCCTCTGCGTAGCCCGTGACCAGGTAGCTGTAGCGCCCTCCTGAACCGGTGGGCACCTGCTGAACCGGGGCTGCGTTTCGCAGCCGGGCGTAGGTCGCGTAGGGATCGGCGAAGAAACGCGGGTCCTGCAACGGGTCGGTCACGCTTGCGAGTCCATTCCTGCGGGTGCCGGTTCGTCTGCGCCGGTGCGCGTGATCCCGCTCTGTGCGCAGGCGCAGGCGCGGGCGACGAGGAGCAGCCACTCGGTCTCGGCGCGGAGGTTGCCCTCCCGGGAGACAGTACCGGGGGCCGGCGGTGCGGCTTCTGTCCGCGGCTCGCTCCCGGACGTGATCGTCGTCAAGAGGGTGTGGCCCGACCAGCGCCCCGACGGCGCCCGCTCCGTCACAAGCCATGCGGAGCCTCAATCAGCCTCAATCAGCCTCAATGAAGTGGTCTTCTGCCAGTTCGCGGGCCGCGGTCTCGATGTCCGTCAGCAGTTCGTCGATCTCGGACCTGGTCGTGGTCGGGTTGAGGAAGACCAGTTTCAGGTGGACCTGTGGTCTGCCTTCCGAGTCGGTGATCTTTGTGCGGGCCAGCAGTGCTCGGCCCTCCGTCATGAGCTTTCTGCGTACCGCCGCGTTCCAGGCGCTCTCGTCCGCCACCGGGTTGGCGCTCGTGGGACGGCAGCGGAAGATCACCGTGCTGAGCAGCGGTTCCGCCACCAGGTGCAGGCCGTCGGTGGCGGTGATCCGGGCCGCGGCGTGGCGCGCCTGTTCGTGGCAGGCGTCCACCCAGGCGCCCATGCCCTCGCGCCCCACCGTCAGCAGTGAGGCCGCGATCTTGAAGGCGTCGGAGCGGCGGGTGGTCTGGAGGGAGGTGCCGAGCAGGGCGGTGAAACCGGCGGCCTCGTCGTCGGACGGGTTCAGGTAGACCGCCTGCTGGTCTAGGCAGGCCATGTGGTGCCGGTCGCGTACCAGCAGCACGCTCGAAGAGGCCGGAGTCCAGCCGAACTTGTGCAGGTCGAAGGCGACCGAGTCGGCCCCTGCCAGACCGTCGAGGAGCGGGGCGAGCGTCGGCGAGAACAGTGCCCCGATGCCGTACGCCGCGTCGACGTGCAGCCAGGTCCCGTACTCGGCGGCGAGGGCCGCCAGTTCGGGCAGCGGGTCGAAGGACCCGTGGTCCGTGGTGCCGGCCGTCGCGACCAGGGCCACCGGGACCTCGTCGGGGGCGAAGCCGTCGAGTATCCGCCTGGCCTCGTCGACGAGCATCCGGCCGCGGTCGTCCACCGGCACGGTATCCACGGCGTCCCGGCCGAGGCCGAGGAAACCGGCGGCGCGTGCGATCGAGAAGTGGGCGGCCTCCGAACAGAGGATGCGCGGCCGGATCCGCCGCCCCGCCAGCCCCGCCCGGGACACCTCCCCCGAGCCGGGACCCGCCGGGTCGGCGTCCTTCAGCGCGCGGTCCCTGCTGAGCAGCAGCCCCATCAGGTTGGAGATGCTGCCGCCGGGGGTCAGAGTCCCCGACGCCTGGTCGCCGAAGCCGACCCAGGAAGCCATCTCCTTGATCAGCTGCCGCTCCAGTTCCAGCGCGAAGGGCCCGCTCTCCCAGGCATGCAGCGACTGGTTGAGCGCGGCGGCCAACAGTTCGGCGGCGGCGGACGCGGCGGTGGGTGCGCACTGCATACGGGCCACCGCCGACGGGTGCGTGAGGTCGGCCGCCCACATCGCGTACGCCTCGAAGAGGTCCGTCACCCGCTGGGCACTGGGCTCGTCGGCGAGGAACTTCCCCCCGCCCATCGCCTCGCGCACCGCTGCCACAGCCGCCTCGGGCCCGCCGGGCGCGACCGGGCCGCCGCGCTTGAGCGCGGCGCCGCCGAGTGCGCCGAGGGCCGTGTTCAGGAGGGTCCTCAGCTGCTCCAGGCCCTCCGGACTGCCTGCGAGTGCCGCGTTCCTGCCGGTTTCGATCATTTCTCTTCGGATCCTTGAGTGAGGGTGGACGTGGAGGTGGGGGCGGGAGGGAGAGGGGCACCAGGGGTGAAGGTGGGGGCGGTACCGGGCGGGCGCTCGCGGGGCGATCGGGTGCTGCGGATGACTCCGATCGACGCCGCCACGACCGCGGCCAGGCCCAACGCCTGGAGCGGAGACAGGGTTTCGTGCAGGACGAGCAGGGCGACCAGGGCGCCGATCGCCGGTTCCAGACTCAGCAGCACCCCGAACACCAGCGCCGACACCCGGCGCAGCGTCTCCATCTCGCAGGTGTACGGGACGAGGGACGACAGCATCGCGACACCGAAGCCGAAGGCCAGCACCTCCGGCCGGGCGAGCGCCGCGCCGCCCTCCACCAGCCCGGCCGGCAGGGAGCACAGGGTGCCGAACGCCATGGCGAGCGCGAGTCCGCCGCCACCGGGCAGTACCGCCCCGACCCTGGCGGACAGGGGCACGTACGAACCCCAGAAGACGGCGCAGGCCAGGGCGATCAGCAGGCCGGTCACGCCCGCCGCGCCGCCCTGCCAGCCGAGGAGGGCGATGCCGCTCGCCGCGAGCACGATCCAGAGCCGGTCCCTGGCCCGGCGCGAGGACATCGCGGCGACCGCGAGCGGGCCCGCCATGCCGACGGTCAGGGCCACCCCGACGGGCATCCGGGCCATGGCCAGGTAGAAGCAGATGTTCATGCCCGCGATGGCGACGCCGAGTGCCGCCACCGCACCCGCCGTACGACGGTCCAGGCGCAGCGAGGGCCGCCACCACAGGAGCAGGACGACGGCGGCGAAGCCGAGTCGCATCACCGTCATCGCCGCCGGGCCCACCGTGCCGAACAGCTGTTTGGCGAATGCCGCGCCCAGTTGCGTGCTCACCATTCCGATGAGCATCAGCACCGGCGCCGGGACCACGTCCATTCCCTTCCACCCGCCGGTGGTCGCCGGTGCGGACGCCGATGCCTTCGTCACCGCGTTCGTCGAACTCGCCGTACTCGTCCTGATGTCAACGCTCATGGCGTGCTCCCGTCTCCCCTTGTGTGCTCACGGCGTGAGCAGGACCTTGCCCGTGGTGAGGCGGCCCTCCAGCAGCTCGTGCGCCCGCGCCGCGTCGGCCAGTGGCAGCTCCGCGTGCACGCGCGGACGTACGACGCCCTGGGCGACGTAGGCGAAGAGTTCGGCGGCGGCGGCCCGCAGGGACGGCGCGTCCGGTACGTGGTCGGCGAGAGTGGGGCGGGTGAGGTGGAGTGAGCCGCTGGTACGCAGCGACTCCACGTCGAAGGGCGGCACGGGTCCGCTGGACAGGCCGCAGACAACGAGGGTGCCGCGGCGGCGCAGGGCCTTGAGGCTCTCCTCGAACGTCGCCGCACCGACCGAGTCGTAGACCACGTGCGCGCCCTCGCCCGCGGTCAGTTCGCGTACCTGGGCCGCGAACTCCTCGTAAGGGACGGCATGTTGGGCACCCGCCGCGAGGGCGGTCTGCCGCTTCTCCTTGGTGGAGGCGACGGCGACGACGTTCGCACCCCGGTGCGCGGCCAGTTGGATCAGGAGTTGGCCCAGGCCGCCGGCGGCGGCGAGGACGACGACGGTCTCGCCGGACGCCACGGGGTGAGTGGTGTGACTCAGGTAGTGCGCGGCGAGCCCCTGGAGCAGGACCGCCGCCGCGTCCTTGAGGGAGACGGCCTCGGGGACGGGTACCAGCTTGGCCGCCGGTACCGCCGTGTACTCGGCGTAGGCGCCGAGTTGGGTCGCGTAGGCGACGCGGTCGCCCGGCGCGATGCCCTCGACGCCCTCGCCCACGGCGGTGACGACGCCGGCCGCCTCCTGGCCCGGGACGAGCGGATAGGGGGCCGGGTAGGTGCCGTTGCGGTAGTAGACGTCGATGAAGTTGAGGCCGATCGCGGCATTGCGGACGACTGCCTGACCGGGGAGGGGCGACGGTTCGGGGAGGTCGGTGGGGGTGAGGGCGGTGGGACCGCCGGGCTCGGTGACGTGGAGGGCTCGCATCGGATCAGTTCCTCGATTCGCTGAGTGTGGGGGCGGAGGTGATCGCGGAGGAGGCGTGAGTGACCCCAAGTGCGCCAAGTGCGCCAGGTGCCCCAGGTGCGCCAGGTGCGCCAGGTGCGGGGACGGACAACGGGGCGCTGTGCGGCCGCGAAGTCGGCTCCTCCTCCTGAAACACGTGCCGGAAGTAGTTGATGTCGCCGGTCAGTCCCCGCGTCAGCGCGTCGAAGCCGGGTTCCGGACCGTCCACCGCGTGCAGGAGTTCCTCGTTGCGGCGCAGGTGGGCCGCCGAGAACGGCAGCGCGCCCGCCGACAGATAGCGGATGGCACCCGTGCGGTCCCGCCTCGGGATCAGGTCGGAGCGGGCGTGACGGCTGGCGCTGAAGGGGATGTCGAGCCGGCCTTCCGCGAACGCCTCGACGATCGCCCCGGTCACATCGGCGTGCGCCAGGAGTGGCTCCACGAGGTCCGCGACCTCCGCGAGTATCCACTCCAGCTCCTGGCCGACCTGATGGTCGTCGACCGTGATGAAGTCGAGGAGCGGTGAGTTGGCGCGGTCCGCCAGCCGCAGGCCCGCCACGTTGGCCGCCGTGTCGGGAATCCCGTACGCCTCCTGATGGGTCTTGGTGATCAGCTTGGAGGCTCCGCCGAGCCGGGCGACGAGCGCCCCGTAGAGGATCAGGTCCTCGGCGTTGCCCCGCTCGCGCGGGAAGACACCCATGAACTCGTGCAGGACCGCGTGGACCGTGACCCCGGCGGGGAGGTAGCGCTCGGCGAGTACGGGGATGCTCCGCAGGGCCGCGACGTCCTGGGCGAGATGACCGCCCTGCGGGTAGGCGACCGAGATGCAGCGGACGCCCGCGCGGGCCGCGAGCACCGCTTCCAGCACGCTGATGGCGAGGCTGATCGAGGGCGGCACCAGCACGGCGGTGAGCGTGCCGAACAGCTCCCGGTCGATGACCACACCGTGCTCGGCGAGTTCCCCGCAGCGCCGGTCCACGTCCTGCCAGGCCGCGAGCGACCCGGCCAGCGGTACGGCCTTGGAGTAGGGCAGGTTGTACGAGATCCCGCCGCCCTCGAAGGAGGTGACGCCGGAGGCCACGGACACGTCGAAGAGGATGCGGGCGTCCGGTGAACCGTGCCGGATCTCCAGCGGTGCGGCGACCAGTTCGTTGATCTCCCTGCCACGCTGCCAGCCGTGGGCCACCAGGGGGTAGCCGTTCAGGTCGGCGGGGCGGACGTTGAGGGTTCGCAGGGCCTCCTCGAACCTCTTCAGCCGGGTGTGCGAGTCGATGGTGAGCGTGAGGATGTCGGGCGCGGCCTCGGCCTCCAGGGCCACGAGGAGGGCCTTCATCTCCTCGTGCCCGCCGACGCCGCACCGGGGCTGGACGGCCACCCGTCCCCGCGCCCGGCACGTGTCGAGGACCTCGGCGGCGGTGGGCTTTCCCAGCGAGGTGATGTACGCGGCCGACTCGGCCGGTGTCGGCAGCGTCGCCGGGTCGCCGTCGGTACGCCCGCGTGCGGTGCGCGGTCCCGCCGCGCGCGGCGGCAGCGATGACAGGCTCAAGACGCCGCCCGCCCGGCGGACACGGCCGACCGGCGGCGTGTCATGCGCAGTTCGTCGAGGAGGGCCGGCAGTTCGGCCGGCTCGGACAGGATGTGGTCCACGCCGGTGGCGTAGAGGCGGTCGAGGGAGGAGGAGTCCTTGTGACTGCCGACCGACAGATTGCCGCCGACGACGACGGGGCAGGTGATCCGGCCGGACTGCTTGGCCCGGTCGAGGCCGCGCAGGTCCTCGTGGACATGGCCGTTGAGACTGCCGATGACGACGGCCTCGGCGTCCGGGTACTGCTCGCACGCCTCGGCGAACTCCTCGACCGGGGTGCAGGTACCGAGGTTGACCACGTGGAAGCCGAGACCGCGCAGCGAGTAGGCGATGAGGTGGTTGGCCACCGCGTGGCTGTCGCTGGCCGCGACCCCGAGTATGACCGTGCGAGGCGCTGGTGTCTGGTGTGGCATTGTCCGCATCGATGATTCCTGAATCGGTATGGGAGCCGGGTTGGGGGTTCGGGAAGCCTGGGCGCCGGCCGTGCCAGCCATGTCGGTCATCTCAGCCATGTCAGTCGTCGAAGGCGGCGAAGAGTTCGCGCTTGCTGACGGACTTCAGACGGTGCACGTCGAACTCCTCGGCGTCGGCGGCCGCCAGTGAGTCGAAGACGTGGCTGATGGCGGGCGCCAGTCCCCACACCTCGTGGTACGGCGGACGGTTGCGGTCCCCTGCCGCGGCCGCCTCCTCGGCATCCAGCCGTCGGACGAAGATGTAGTTCGACCAGTCCTCGGCGCGCGGGTGCCGGTGGTGGTAGTCGTGCACCACCGTGTCGCCGGTCAGTACGAGGTAGCGGGACGGGGCGTGCACGAACAGCATCCGCAGCGTCCAGCGAGCCCAGGCGAGGGCGCGCCGCCCGGCGGGCAGTGCGGCCGGGGGGACCCGGTCGCCGATGAAGATCGCGTTGGTGAGGGAGGCGAAGTACGCGCGGCTGCGCCGGTCCTCGAGTCCCGGCTCGGGAAAGGTGTGCTTCACGCACAGCCGCAGGGTGTTGCTGATCTGGAACAGGGGGACGAGCGGTACGAACCAGACGACCAGCAGCACCTGCCAGGTACCCGTGAGGACGGTCGCGGCGAGCGCCGTGCCGTACAGGGCGAGTGCGCAGACCTTCTCGCTGCGCGCCGATTCCTTCGAGAAGGACCGCACCCGGGAGACGGCGAACGCGAAGTGGAAGCGCGGCGAGACCAGCTTGCCCAGGAGCCGGCGCCACATCTGACGGCGCGTCATCCCCGGGCGCATGTCGAGGCTGACCAGGAACGCCTGGACCGTGGGGTCCTGCAGCGTCATGTGGTGGGTCGCGTGGTGGTCGCTGACGTGCTCACGGCTGTAGCGCTGGAAGTTCTGGATGACGAGCAGGCTCGATATGGCGTGGCCGATCGCCCGGTCCGGCCTGCGGCTGCGGTACATGTTCCGATGCGAGCACTGGTGGTAGACCATCATCCGCAGGTTGCGCATTCCGTGCAGGGTCATCGCCCAGCCGGGCAGGAGGAGCAGCAGGAACGCGCCGCCGAGCACCTGGCCGAGGATGCCGACCAGGGTGCCGGCGACCATCGACGCCGTCGCGGTCGCCAGATGGAGGGTGGGGGTCCAGCGGAGGGACTTCTGCCGGGAAAGGGCTTTGCCGGTGAAGATCGTCAGCGGGTACTGAAGGATTCCGGGGAGAACGGTCATGCTCTGCCGGGGGTCCTGCTCCACGACGTCGTTCCGGTGGACGGCGAGGGGTTCCTGGTTGATCACGGTCACGGGGTCTCCTGGAGCGCGGAAGCGAACGAAGGGCCGGCCTGGAGGCGGACTCCGACCGAGCAGGGAACGGGCACGGTCTCGCCGCGCATCGGTACCGACAGCAGTCCTCGCGCGTCACTGCCGGTGAGGACGATCTCGATGTAGTCACTGCCGTCGGCGCGGTTTCCGGCGCCCCTGACCACGATGTGGAGGGAGACGTTGCCTTCCGCGTCCACCGAGGGAGTGATGGTCCCGTCCACGACACCGGGAATCATGGTGGTCCGCGTCATCGGATTCCTCCTCGAGAGGTAGTTCGTACGCTGGTCACGCATCGGCCGGTACCGGGGCGGCCTGCCGCCGTCGCGCCCCGGAGAGCGCCGTCGCGAGGCGTCTCCCGTACAGGCTGACGATCAGTCCGACCACGATCAGGGCCAGACAGAGCAGCTTCGGTACGGAGAGGCGCTCGCCGAAGATCAGTGCCGAGCCGGCCAGTCCGAAGACCGGTACCAGCAGGGACAGGGGCGCCACGGTGGATACCGGGTACTCCTTGAGCAGCCAGTTCCAGGCCGCGTACGCGAGGACGGTGTTGGGGTACGCCTGGAACAGGATCGACAGAACGGCGGTGAGGTCGAGGTGCTCGGCCAACTGCGTGTAGCCGGCCGTCCCGTTGACCGCGAAGTCCAGCGCGAACAGGGGCAGGGGGGCGAAGAGGCTCGACCAGACCAGGAAGGCCAGCACGTCCGGCGGCGAGGTCTTCTTGAGGATGATGTTGGCGACGCTCCAGGAGGCCGCGCCCAGCAGGACCAGAGCGATACCGACGCCCGTCACACTGCCGTCGGTGATGAACGCGGTGCAGCCCAGGCCGAGCAGGGCGACCGCGAAACCGGCCCACTGGTAGCGGGTCAGCGACTCACGGAAGACGGCCGCGCCGAGCAGGATGGTGAGGAACGCGCTGACCTGGAGGACGAGTGAGGCGATGCCCGACGAGAGTCCGGCCTTGATGCCGAGGGTCACCACGCCCCACAGGCCGACGCCGAACACCAGGCCGTAGGCGACGAGGTTGCGCCACGGCACGTCCGGCTTCCTGATGAACAGGACGGCGGGCAGCGCGCACAGCGTGAAGCGGATGCCGGCGAGGATGAAGGGGTCCATCGAGGCCAGACCGAGCTTGATGACCGAGAAGTTGATTCCCCAGACCGCGGTGATCGCGACGGCCAGCAGGACGTGCCGCGGTTTCATCGGATTCTCCGGGAGAGGTCGGCCGTACGCGGGGACAGGGCCGGGGCCGCCGCCCGGAAGTCCCGCCGGTACCACAGGAGCGGTCGCGCCTGCCCGTGGGTGCGCAGGCCGGTGAGTTCACCGATCAGCAGCTGGTGGTCGCCCGCCGGTATCCGGTCGACGACCGTGCAGCGGAACACCGCGGTGGCGTCCGGGAGGTACGGCAGCCCGCTGTCGGCCCAGGTCTCGAAGTCGCCCTCGGCGAACCGGTCCACGTCACGGCGGGCGAACCGGTCCGCGAGCCCCGTGTGGTGCTCGGCCAGCACGTTGACCACGAACTCGGGCGACTCGCTCAGCGCTTCCCGGCAGCTGGAGTGGTTCGCCAGCCCGACCAGCACGAGCGGCGGGCTCATCGAGACCGAGGTCACCGCACTGGCGGTGAACCCCCGTCGGTGGCCGGCCGCGTCGCGGGTGGTGACGATGGTCAGCGGCGCCGCCAGGTGGGCCATCGCCTCGCGGAAGGTCTCACTGTCCACCGGAGACGGCGAGCTCAGCTCCAGGGCCGACATGGGATACCTCCTTCGTGCGGAAGCTGCGGATGGTGAGCGGTATGAAGACCGCGCCGTACACACTGAGCAGGACGGCCAGCACGACGATGAGCCGCTGGGGGCCGTAGGCGGCTCCGACGGTGCCGATGAGGAGACCGCCGATGGGGTAGGAGAGCAGGCCGACCAGGAAGAAGGGGCCCATCACCTTGCCGAGGTGCTCGCGGGGGATCACCCGCACCCGCTGCGTGCGGTTGAAGATGTTGAAGTACGCGACACCGGACATCGCCACCACGAACGCGGCGGCGTAGACCCCGAAGGACGAGGCCGCCCCCAGGACCAGCAGGCAGCCGCACAGGACGGCGTAGCCGAGCGCACCGAGGAAGTTGACGTCGAACTTCCTGAGCAGCAGCGGCGTCAGCAGCAGATTGAGCAGGCCGACGATGCCGACGAACATGTTGAGCATCGCGTACTGCGACTCGGGGGCCTTGAGGACGTCGGTGACCACCGCCGCGTTCGCGGCGAGCACGGTCGAGAAGACCAGGTTGATGGCGAAGTTCAGGCCGACGAGCAGCATGACCGGCTTGTTGTGGACGAGGAGCCGCCAGCCGAGAGCCAGTTCGGCGACGGTCGCCCGCACCCTCCGGCTGTCTGCCGGGACCGGAGCCGCCGCCTCCCGGGGCAGCACCAGCCAGCAGCAGGCGGCGGTAGCGAACAGCGCGCACGCCAGCGCGAGGAGCCAGATCTTCCCCAGGTACAGCACCGCCACCATCGCGATACCGGGGCCGAGCGCCATGGCCAGCAGCTCCATGTTCTGTACGAGGGACTGCGTCCTGGCCAGGTCCGCACCCTTCGCCAGCTGCGGGACGACCTTCTCGATGGACATCCGGATCGGCGCGACGAGCGTCGCCAGCAGGCCGCCCGTCACCATCAGGGTCGGCACGGTCCACGACGGTCGCAGGACGCAGATCAGGACGGCGAAGCCGATGACGACGGCGCGCGCGGTGTTGGCGCGGGAGAAGAGCCGGGGGCCGCCGTCCCGGTCGGCGAGCAGCCCGGCGAACGGGTAGGCCAGCAGGCAGGGCAGCCACTCGACGGCGTACGCGATACCGAGGGAGGACACCTGGCGGGTGTGCTGGAAGATCAGCAGCGGCACACTGAACATCACGACCTGCTCGGCCATCAGCCCGATCAGGACTCCCGACCCGAAGAGGCCTCGGCGGGCCCGTTCCCCGGTCATCAGACCGCCGCCGCAGTGGCGCCGACGGCCGCGGGGCGCGCCGCGTTCTCGTACGCGCGCACGACGGGCAGCACGCGGGTGAAGAAGGTACGCATCTCGTCGCGGGCCGGCCAGCCGGAAAAGATGAACTGCCCGACGCCGGCCGCCTTGTACTCCATGAGGTACGCGGCGACCTCCTCGTAGCTGCCGACCAGGCACAGCGCGGGACCGCCCCGGTAGGCGACGGCGCCGGAGTACAGCACCGGCGAGAGCCAGCCGTGGCCGGCCTCTTCCGCGAGGCGCATCGAGTTCTTCACGGCCTCCGAGTCGCCCGCCTCGACGAACGCCCGTACCCAGTCCCGGTGGCTCTCGTCGGTGTCCCGCATGACCTCGGCGAGTTCGGCGAGCGCTTCCTCGCGCGTCTCGCGGGCCAGCACCTGCATGCGCAGGCCCACGTCCCGTCCCCGGGCGACCACCGGGGCGGCCGCCTCGGCGATCGCCTCGGGGGTGTCCCCGTATCGGAACCAGCAGTCGCCGTGCCGGATCGCGGTGCGCTGGGCCACGGCCGAGGAGCCGCTGATGTAGATCTCGGGCCGGCCGCCGCCCTTGTGGCCCAGGCCGAGCTGTGCGTCGACGAGCCGGTAGTGCTCACCGGTGTACGTCAGCGGCTGCTTGCCGCTCCACAGGCCGTGCAGGATTTCGAGGAACTCGTCCTCGCGGGCGTAGCGGTCGTCGTGGGCGAGGAAGTCACCGTAGTAGCCCTGTTCGACCGGGGAGGTGCCGGCGACCACGTTGAGCGCGACCCGGCTGTCGGACATCCACGACACCGTGTTGACGATCTGGGCGAAGAGGGTGGGCGAGAGCAGGCCGGGCCGGTACGCCAGGATGAACTTGACCCGCTCGGTCTCCCGCACCAGCGCCCCGATGACCGGGAGCGGGTCCGGCAGACTGAAGCTCTGGGCCATCAGCAGCGATTCGACCCCGAGTGCGTCCGCCTCCTGGGCGAACTCGACGGCACCGTCCAGGTCGAGCAGATCCGACCGGTACTTGTCCGTCGACTTCTTCTGCCCGCTGTCCAGCGACGAGCCCCAGTGGAACCTGAGTTCAGCCATGTCCTTCTTCTCTTCTCTTGCTTCCGGTATCGGACGGGTGTCGCGCGCGGTCGGCGGTCGGGGCGCTACGCCACCGCGTCCGACACGGCCGCTCCGGGCAGGGGTGTGCCGGGTGCGACCGGTTCGGACACGCGCAGCGTCAGCGACGCGAACAGCCGGGTCATCCACCGGCGTGTCTCCTCGGGAGAGCCCGTCACGGCGATGCCGGCCAGCGCGGTCTCGTGCGCGCCGTAGGTGAGGTGATCGGGCAGCGGGGCGCCGACCGGCAGTTCGTGCCAGGTGACGACCTCGGGGGCGGAACGGAAGGGCTCGGCCCCGTCGAAGCCCTCGAAGACGCGGTCGCCGAGGTGGTGTCCCGGGTGGACGAACCAGCCGTACCAGTCGCGCTCCGCGGGGAGTTCGGGCAGGGTGCCCGCGGTGGGCTCACCGAGCAGGATGCGCAGTTCGAACGACGGCAGGTGGATGCCGGTCGCCAGCTCGAAGGTGTCGACGACGTCCGCACCGCCGACCCTGTTGCCGACTTCGAGGAACACCGGCTCGGTCCCGTCGACGATGGCCTCCAGGTGGAAGCTGCCGTCCTCGATCCGTACGGCGGCCAGCGCGGCGGCGGCCCACTCCCGCGCGTCGTCCGTGACCTCGAACTGGAAGGAGCCCATCGGCAGGCCGCGCGCGTAGTCCAGGCAGGTGCCGACGTATTCGCTGGCGCCCAGGGCGAGCACGGTGCCCTTCTCCACCAGGCCGTCGAAGTGGAGGATCTTCCCCTCGACGAACTCCTCGACCTCGTGGTCCGGCAGTCCCCTGCCGTCCTCGTCGATCGACCGGACTCCGGTGCGCCGCCCGGCAATCGCCTCATGGGCCTGTGCGGCGCTGTCGAACACGACGACGTCGATGCTGGAGGCGCCCCGGTGCGGCTTCAGCACCGTCGCCCCGGCCCAGGGGGACCGCCCGCCCGAGTCGAGGAACTCCTGCACCGGCAGGAAGCGCGGCACCCGCAGCCCCGCCCGCTCGACCGCCTCCTTCATCAGGACCTTGTCGCGGGCGAGCATGACCTGCTCGACCGACGTGCCCTCGACGCCGAGGTCGGCGCGCAGCCGCGCGGCGTCGAGCAGCTCGTACTCCGACATGGAGATCACCCGGTCGAAGGTCCGCGGCCGGGCGTCGAGCCAGGCCCGCGCCTCGTCGTACGGGCCCTGGAGACCGGCGCGTTCGACCTGTTCGCAGCGCAGACCGGCCGGGAGGTTCGCGAGTGCCTCGCGCCTGCCGAAGTAGGTGACGTCGTGCAGGTCGTGGTCGATGCCCCGGCTGTAGGCGATCTTCGGATACGGCACGCGGTGCAGTACGAGGATCTTCATCGGGCAACCTCCATCAATGTGGTCGGGACGAGAGGGACCGCGGGGATGGCCTCGCGGAGCGGTCCCTGGCCGGCCCGCGGACAGCAGGCGTCCAGCGCATCGAGCCAGGCCTCCCGAAGGGTGCGTACGACCTCGCTCATGTCGACGCCCGCCGCACTCAGCACGACACAGCCCTGGGCGGCGAAGTCGGCGTTGTCCCGGGCGGTCGCGTGCAGTTCGCCCGGGACGGGGGGCAGCCACCCGAAGTCCTTGACGGCGAGTTCGTGCGGGAGCAGGCGGTGCGCGGCGGCGGTGGCGGCGACCGCGTCCTCGAAGGGGGTCGCACCGGGGGTGACGTCCGCGGGCGAGAAGCTCCGGTCGGTCTTGACCCCGAGCATCACCGTGGCCGCCGAGCAGGCGGGTTCGGGGAGGGCCTGACCTGTCGTGTCCCCGAAGGCCGCGTCGACCCAGCGGTGGTAGAAGTCGATGCCGTAGACCCAGTGCGCCAGCGACCAGATCTTCATGCCCGCCGGGCGCCGGTTGGGCTCCACGACCGCCGTGCGGCTCGCGTCGTCGCTCAGCTTGATCTCGTTGTGGAACGGGCCGTCGCACTGCCCGACCAGCCAGTTGACCTGCCGTCCGGCCCGCTCGACGGCGGACCGCTCGGCGTGGTTCAGCCGGGCCGGCAGGATCTGCGCGACCTCGACGGGGTAGCGCCCGGTGGCGCTGACCTTCTCGGTGACGAAGGACAGCTGTCCGAGCCCGTCGAAGGAGTACTCCCGCCGGTAGGGCAGGATCTCCTCGCAGATGACACCGCCCGCGACATACGGACCGACCTCGGCGAACGCGGCGTCGACGTCGTCGCCGGGGCGGACGATCACCACGCCCCGGTTGTTGCCCTCCTTGGCCGGCTTGACCACGAAGCCGTCGGGATGGGCGGCGGCGAACGCGTCCAGTCCCGCACGCGAGTCGACCGTGGCGAAGTCCGGCACCAGGAGGCGCTGCGCGGAGAGCAGCCGACGGTGGGCCGCCTCGGTGAGCCGGTACTCGTGCTTGCAGAAGGCTCCGCCGGCGAGTTCCGCGGAGTCGACCCGCAGGCCGAGGCGTTCCAGGAGCACCGCGCCGCTCCTGACCGCGTTGTCGGAGAAGACGATGCCCGCGGCGAACTCGTCGCGCCGGTGGCCCAGCAGCTGTTCCGCCGCCTCGGCGAAGTCGGCCCGCAGCGGATCGAGGTCGATCACCTCCTCGCAGATCCCGGCGTCGAGGGACGTCGGGTCGGCGCGGATCAGGGTGACGGCGGTCCCATGGTGGTCGCGTGCGTACGTACTGATGTGGCGCACGTCGTCCACACGGGAGAGGTTGTAGTCGACGATCAGGAACCTGCTGGGTGATTTCGTCACCGTGGGGCCCTCTCGTACTGGTCGACGTGCTGATCGACGTGCTGGTCGTCGTACTGGATGTCGATGGCGGACGCGGAAGTGCGCAGCAGTTCGGGGAGCAGCCGGGCGCTTTCGCTCCTCGGGTACTTCCACAGCAACTGGCCCAGGAATACTTCACGCGAGGTCGATTCGACCGTGTCACCGGCCTTGAGCAGAATGTGGGTGACCACGGGTTCGCGGGTGAGCTCGTCGCTCAACCGCACCGACTTGATACGTCCCTTGTCCGCGAAGAAGACCCGGAAGAAGGTGGCGTTCACCGTCGGCGTCTCACCGTCGGCGGTGAAGGAGAGCGCGCTCACGTGCTCCAGGAATTCTTCCGACGCGACCGTGCCTTCTCCCGGCGAGGCCGAGAGGAGCAGGTCGATCCAGAGATCCAGGAGGCTTGTCCCACCCGTCAGTTCCCTGGTGCTGTGGGATATCAGGCTGCCGCCGACCCGCGGGTTGATCTCGATGAGGTCCCAGTCGGAATCACGGTGCCGGGCCTCGATGTGGAAGCAGCCCCAGCGGAGTTCGAGATGGGACAGCACCTGCCGCACCCAGGCAATCCCCGCGGCGCGTTCCTTGACGGAGATGCTCACCGGCGGACTGGCACAGGAGTTCTCCAGTACGGTGCCGGCCGTCTCCGTCACCTCGCACTTCTCGTGCACGGCGACGACCTGGGCCACTCCGTCCACGACGATGACCTCGAAGCTGAACTCCTGCCCCGGGAGGTAGTCCTCGACGAGAAAGGCCAGTCCGTCACCGAATGCCGAGGCGTAGACCGTATCGTCCAGAGCGTCGGCGGTGATCTTCTCGATATCCGCCCAGGTGGTTCGGGAAGAGAGCGGGAAAGCGCCGTACGAGGCGATTCCGCTCACGGGCTTGACGAAATAGCGGCTGTCGCTGTTCCGGTAGAAGTCGAGTGTCTCCCTTGTGAGTTCGGCGGCTCGTACGCGGGAGAGGCCCGCGTCGGCCAGCCGATTGCGCAGAGTGAGTTTGTTGCGGAGGCCGATGATCTGCTTCTCGCCGAGATCGCGGACACCGAGCAACTCGTTGGCGAAGGCCATCAGTTGCCGATAGCCCTCCCAGACCGTGACACAGGCCAGCACGGTCTCACCACGCCGCCGGAGGTCTTCGAGACACGCCTCCACATCCTCGTGGGTCAGGACGTGCTCCGCGGTCACCGTGACGTGTGCGGCCTTCTGCCGCAGTTCGTCCGGCCGGCCCCCGTGCGCCGCCTCGGGCAGCGAGGTGAGGACGAAGCTCTTGAGCCCTTTTGTGTCGAGTGCCTCGAGGAGGTCCTCCATGAAGGAGAACCCGACGTGGCTGAGAAGGAGAATCCCCCCGCCCGTGTGCTGGTACTGCACGATGCTCCTTTCGCCCGAGGGCCGCGGTGGACGCGGCGGGGACAGCCGAAGAACACTGCCCCTGCCGCGTCGCACACCTCCGCACAAGAGAGGGTCAGACGGCTGTTTTCACTTCCGCGGAGATGGTGTTGTCGGCGAGCTCCTTGAAGTACAGGGCCAGAATCGACTGGTGCTCCTGGAGGTACTTCTTGAACGCCGTGATGTCCTGCTCGTCGCGGATCAGGAAACGCACCGCGGCCCAGACCTCGCCCGGGTGGTCATCGTTGATGTCCGTGTGCGAGTGGCTGATCTGACCGCCGATGTTCTTCTCGCCGATCGATTCCTTCAGCGCGACCAGCTTCTTCGGCTCGAGCTTCACGTTCACGTACTCGACCAGGTACGAGTAGGCGACCACACCGAGCGGCCCCTCGTGGTCCAGGAGGTAGGAGAAGTAACCCGTGAGAAGCTTCGTGGAAAGGTAGGGCTCGGTGGCGAGGAACTCCTCGCGCGAGACGCCCACCTTGGCGAGGTCCTGGATGAAGAGCTCGTCGTGGAGCATCTCCTCCTGCTCGTAGTTCGCCCATATCTGAGCCGCTTCCGGACTCTGCTTGGCGATCTCGGTCAGGGCCTTCGCCTCGGCGACACGCAGCAACCGGATACGCCAGGCGGTCTCGATGAGATTGCGCTTGTAGTACTCGGAGTCGACGTCCTTGCTCTCCAGGTGGGCCGCGGCCGGCACATTCGCGTACCACTCGACGACCTGCTCGTCGATCTGCTTGTCCATCACGCTCCGCAGCTCCACCGAGGCGGCAGCGCTCAGGAACGGCTTGCGGTTTCCATAACCCGCGTTGGTCACTCGGTTCTTCATGACACTCCTTGTTCGGTTCGGTCCGATGCGTAATTCGGTTTGATACGTGATTCGGTCTGATACGTCATTCGGTCTGATGCGCTAGCTCTCCACGACACGTACGGTCGCGGAATCCAGGAGACGGCACTGGCAGGCGAGACGGTAATGGCCGTCCGTCCGGCCGAGGTCCTCAAGAAAGTCTGTTTCCTCGGGGTCGGTCTCCCCGAGCGAATCGAAGCCGTCCAGGACTTCGACGACACACGCCCCGCAGGCTCCCGATCGGCACCCGAAGGGAATCAACGGCTCGGCCGTCTCGTATTCGATGTCCGTCAGTGGCGAGCCCTGCGGCAGAAGTATTTCGATGCCGGCCGGCATGAGTGTCAGTTTGTTGAGGAGCATCGCTTCCCAAGCCCTCTCTGGGCATATCGAAGTGAGCGGAACGGGCGTGGCTGAACCCCGCGTTCGGGGATACGGGCCGGCTGCTTCGGGCAGATCCGCTACGCGGACACCGCGGCCGGACCGGACACGACGGGACGGACGACGGCGGGGACCGCGGGCCCGTCGCTCCCGGGGAGCGTGTCGGACGAGTGCTCGGGGGCGAGGCGCTCACCGGGCCGCAGGGCCACCGCGGCGTGGTTGACCGCGGTGCCGGCCTCGCCGAAGCCGACCGAGATCAGCGGCACCCGGCCGGGGTAGGTACAGCCGTCCCCGGCGGCGTACACCTGGGGCAGGTTGGTACGCATGGACTGGTCGACCCGGATTCTGCGGTGTTCGAGGTCCAGCCCCCAGTCCGCGACGGGACCGAGCGCGGAGGAGAAACCGAGCGCCGCGACCAGTGACTGCGCCGGCAGGACCAGGGTGTCCTCCCCGGCACGGACCTCGACCTGTTCGAGCCGGTCCGTGCCGTGGCAGGCGACCACCTGGGCGTCCGTGAGGACCCGGAGCGGGGCGGCGTACACCTGCCGGACGCTGTGGTCGTGGGCGCGGAACGTGCCCCGGCGGTGCACCAGGGTCACGCTCCTGGCCACCGGCACCAGGGCCAGCGCCCAGTCCACAGCGCTGTCCCCGCCGCCGACGACCACCACGTCGAGCCCGGCGTGCGCGTCGAGACGCGGCACGTGATAGGCCACTCCCCGGCCCTCGTACGGCACCGAGCAGGGCAGTTTGCGTGGGACGAACCTGCCGAGTCCGGCCGCGATCACGACGGCCCCCGCGTGTACCCGGGTGCCGTCGTCGGCACCGAGGGTCCAACCGGCCCCCCGGCGAGTCAGGCTGACGGCCGTGCGGCCGAGGAGGTGGGTGGTGCCGAAGGGCGCGGCCTGCAGCAGCAGGTTGTCGATCAGGTGCCGGCCCTTGATGCCGGGGTGCCCGGCGACGTCGTACAGCACTTTCTCCGGATACATCGCCGACACCTGGCCGCCCGGCTCGTCGAGCCCGTCGACGACCGCCGCCGACAGGCCGCGGAACCCGGCGTAGTACGCGCCGTACAGTCCGGCGGGGCCGGCGCCGACCATCGCGATGTCCACCGTCACCTCGGTGGCTCCGGCTATCGGTGTCACGCCGCGCCCCCTTCGGCGCGGCGCTCCTCGGAGCGTGCCTCACGCAGGCTCAGCACCTCGTACAGGAAGGTGTTGACGGGGACCGGGGTACCGGTGCTCGCGCCGAGCCGGACCACCGTGCCGGTCCACGCTTCGAGCTCGGACGGCTTGCCCGCGCCGATGTCACGCTGCAAGGACGAGGTGCCCTCGGCCGGTTGCCGGTCGACGAAGTCCATGGTCGAGGCGACGATGTCGCCCGGCAGTCCGATGCCGGACGCGCGGGCCACCTGCTCGATCTCGGACATGGCGTCCGCGAGCAGACGCCGGGTGCCCGGCCGGGACCGGAGCGCGCCGATCGGTGCGTCCGTGACCGATCCGACTCCGCCGAACGGGGCCACGAACAGGAACTTGGCCCAGAGTTCGGCCCAGATGTCCTGCGGCACCACGGCCGTCACACCGGCCTCGTCGAGCGCCTTGCGCAGCTCTTCCACCCGCTGCGACGGGCGGTTGTCCCACTCGCCGAAGGTGAGGGAGCCCAGCCCGCCGACATGGCGGATCAGACCGGGCCCCTCCAGATACGTGATGATCTTCGCGCTGCCCGGCAGGACCGATTCCGCACCGATCGCCGCCGCCACCTCGTGCGGCGCCTCGACACCGTTCTGCGTGGTGACCACCGCTGTCCCGGCACCGGTCAGGGGCTTCAACAGGTCGACGGCAGCGGGAAGTTGCCATGCCTTCACACCGAGGAGGACGAAGTCCACCGGCCCTATGTCCGCCGGGTCGTCGGTCGCCCGCAGGTTCGCCGGGGCCACGGAGAAGCCGCCGGACGGACCACTGACAGTGAGTCCGTCGCGTCGGAGTGCCTCCAGATGGCGCCCTCGTGCGAGGAACCGGACGTCGTGTCCGGCCGCGGCGAGACGGCCACCGAAGTAACCGCCGATACCGCCGGCCCCAACCACCGCTGCTTTCACGGACTCCCCCACTCGTCTTCGACATGCCTGCGGGCACGCTCCGCGGTGGGTTGCTCACCCCCGATGACCTTTAAAACATACAGAACGCTCGCTATGTTTTGCTAGAGGTTTTGGCCTCTTCTTGGAAAAAAGAAGTGATCGGGCGAGGGAACAGCGGATGTCAGGCGCTCTCGGCCGCGACTCCTCGCAGAGCCAGCCGCCAGATCCGTTCCAGCTGGTCAGAGGCACTTCCTGGGGCCCCGGCGGGGGCCGCCGCCCCGGCCCTGATCTGGGACTCGGCGCCGACCAGCAGATACACGACCAGGTCCGCCACGGTCTGCGGAGACGCCTCGGCCTGCCGCAGCTGCCCTCCTTCGTAGGCCCGGAGCAGCAGTTCGCGGACGGCCGGAATCCACACGTCCACCCAGCGGCCGCCACCCCTGGACCGCTCCCGGCCCAGCCGCACGGAGGACCGTACGACCACATCGGTCTCCAGCAGGCCGGCCAGCCCGACGGTCAGGCCGAACACCGCGTCCAGTTCGGAGCCGTGGTTGTCCAGCAACCGCTCGACCAGGGCCTTCGTGATCGACCCGCCCTCTTTCTCGACGGCATCCGCCAAGGCCGCCTTGCTGCCGAAATGGAAGGTCAGCGCCCCCATCGAGACGGCCGCCGACTCACAGATGCGCGCCAGCCTGGCACCTTCGTAACCCAGCTCGTCGAACTCCCTGGCCGCCACCCAGACGAGCACTCCGCGCGTGCGGACCGCCCGCTCCTGAACCGTCATACGCGCACTCCTCTCACGTCTCACGCCCAAAAAACATAGCAAGCGCTTGGTTTTTTCGCTGCGGGAGGCGCAGAATGGGCCAGATCGTATCGGCCTGGAGCAGGAGTTCATGCTCCTCGGTCTTGCCGAGGTCGTGCGGGGGTCGTGCGGAGGACGACTGGCGGGCGGCGGCGAGGCGCGCCAGTGGCGGCCGGAAGGTCCGGACCGCCACTGGGCGAGAGGTGACAGTCACTACAACTCGCGGCCCCTACTGGGCGGTTGCACCTCCGTCGACGGCCATCGCGGTCCCCGTGACGAACGAGGAACGGTCGCTGCACAGCCAGGCCGCGGCCTGGGCCACCTCTTCCGGCGCGGACATCCGACGCTGCACCGAGTGGGACAGAAAGGCCTCCTCCAACGCGGGGTGCGCGCCGAGAACCTCGTCCATCATCTCGGTCCTCGTGCTGCCCACGACGAGCGCGTTGACCCGGATCCCCTGCTCGCCGTAGTCCAGGGCCGCCGCCCGGGTCAGCCCGATCACCGCGTGCTTGGCGGCGACGTACGCGGCCGACGCACCGGTCGCCTTCATCCCGGCGACGCTGGAGGTGTTGACCACCGAGCCGCCGGTACCCGACCTGAGCATCACCGGCACCTGGTGGCGCAGGCAGTTCCACACGCCGCGCAGGTTGACGTCGATGGTCTGTTCGTAGACGTCGTCCTCGATCTCGTGGAGCGGCTTTCCCGCCGTGGCGAAACCGGCGTTGTTGAACGCCGCGTCGAGCGTGCCGAAGGTGTCGACCGCCGTGGCCACGGCGCGCTCGACATCGTCCGAGGAGGCCACGTCACCGTTCACCGCGACGGCCCGCCCGCCGGTCGCGCGGATCTCCTCCACCAGGATGTCCAGCCGATCCTTCCGGCGGGCCATGAGCACCACGGCCGCCCCTTCGGCGGCGAACAGTCGGGCCGCCGCCGCCCCGATGCCGCTGGAGGCTCCCGTGATCATGGCTACCTTGCCGCTCAACAGCGACCGCTCACCGCTCATGCGCTCTGCCTCTCCCCGTACGGATGTCCCTGAGGTGTCCCTGATCGGCCCTCGCCGCCACGTCTCAGCATCGCGAGGCAGTCATCGACGTGGCAGTCGTCGATCCGGCAGTCATCGATCCGGCAGTCATCGACGCGGCGGCCGCCGACACCTCTGCGGCCTCCGCGTCGAGGGCCCGAAGCAGGTTCTCGTCGACGGAGTGCAGCGAGTCCACCAGGTGCCGGACCCCGGCCTCCACCATCAACTCCCGTTGGAAGCTGTGCTCGAAACCGCTCGGGTATCCGATGAACCCCATGCCGAGCCGCCCGGCCTCCTCCGCCACCTTCGCCACGTCGTCGATGACCAGCACCTGGTCGTGTTCGAGCCCGAAGTGGTCCGTGGCGATCTCGTGCAGACCCGGCCGGATGGAGTCGGTGCAGATGTATCCGGGGGCGTCGAAGAGTGCGGCGTGCTCACCGAGGAAGGTGTCGAAGTGGTCCTTGCCGAGCCCTCCGTAGCAGACGACCCGGAGCCCCAGCGACCGCAAGGTCCCGATGAGTTCGACGGCGCCCGCACTGATCCGCACCGGATGCGTGGCGACGTACCGCGCCCGCTCCTCGAAGTACGCGTCGAGCGCCTGCTGTCCGGTCATGGGCTCGTCGACGGCCTCGGCGAGCAGCCGGCCGGCTATCGCACGGGGCTGCGAGAAGATGGCGCGCTCGACCTCGGCCGTGTACTCGCAGCCGCGGCTGACGAGGAAGAGGTGGATGACCGGGCTGAAGGTGTCCTCCAGCATGACACCGTCGATGTTGACAGCGCCGAGGCGCAGATGACTGAGTGGCTGAACCATGCGTTCCCTCTGGTGGGCATCGATCGTGGTGCGACCTCACCGGGTCGCGAGGGTCGGCGCATCCTTGGCGCGACCCTCGGCGGAGCTTTCAGACACAGGCGCTCAGCAGGGAGAGGGCCGCGCCTCCCGGCGGCGGTGCGCGGCGGGGACCGAGGGCAGGATGCGGCGGGTGAACGGGGCGACCGGTGCCGGGGTCGCGGTGACGAGCGCGGTGAAGGCGCGGGCGCCGTTCTGCACGGCGGAGACCTGTATCGGCTCCGTGCCGTCGCCGGCGGCCTCGGCATGGACCCAGCAGGGTGCGTCGAATTCGACGTACTGAGTGAAGACGACCTCCATCGCGGTGGCGATCACCGGCCGCGGATGAGCCACCACGTGCATGGCCTGCCTGGCCGCTTCGAGGAGCAGCATGCCCGGAGCGTGGTCGACCGGGTGGTCGAACAGGACAGGGTGGGTGTGATCGACGCGCAACCGGGTGCGGAGCGGGGAGTCGCCGGGGGACAGCACCACGTCGGCGGATTCCGTGCGGGCGACCTGGCCCCGCGGCACCGGAGGCGTGAGGGGCAGGGACCGCCGGACGGCTTCCTCGACATCGGCGTACGGGCCACGCAGCCGGGGGTAGACGGCGGGCGCCATGTTGGCGAACCCCGTTTCCGCCACACCCAGGCGGACGCCGTCGACCGTCAGCTCGACGTGCATGTGCAGGGAGACGAGCCGGCCGCCTCGCTGCACCACATCAGAACAGGTTATGTCCATGTCAACTGAAGCCGGGGAGTCGGTGACGGCCAGCGCCGCGGGGTCGATCTCGTAGCGGAAGGTGTGCCAGGTCTGGCGGTGGCCGAACGGGACGTCGTACGCGACGTGGCTGAGCAGCGGAACGGCCTGCCGCACCGATTCGGCTATCAGCAGCGGATCGTGGCGGCCGTTCACGGGGTGGTAGTAGGAGTGGTCGACCGGCCACCGGGCGGTGACCCGGAAGCGGTCGGGTGCCACGGGGAACCAGCCCGTCAGAATGACTTCAGACTGCACCGTTTTGTGGACGAACTCCCGAGGAACGGACGTGGCGAGCAGAGCGTGCAGCTCGTCGGGATGCTGACTGGCGACAGTGACGGACATCTGGATTCCCCCTGGAAGACCAAAAGTAAGCTGGTGCCCCGCGTGACAGTGACGCGTGGGACGAGTGCTGCCGGACAAAAATAAAGAATGCTCGCTTTGTTTTGGGTCAAGAGAACGCAAAGAAACCTGTTCGCCACGCGGCGTAGTCAGCCGCACGGCGACGGCAGCAGAGAGAAAAGACCCTATTTATGCGCAATAGGGGTGCAATAGGAGTCCCATACGGTTCCGGGGGTGACCGGAACTCAAGAAGAACAGCTGCGTAAAATAAAAAACGTTCTGTTTGCTCTAGGAGGTACCGTGACCCAGCAGCCGAAGCAGGAAAGGGCCATCCAGACCCGTAAGGAGATCCTCCGGGCCGCTGCCGTGGTCTTCGACGAATCAGGCTTCGCGGGCGCGAGTATCAACCGCATCCTGAAAGAGGCCGGGGTCACCGCGGGCGCCCTGTACTTCCACTTCAGCTCGAAGAAAGAGCTCGCCGGCGCGATCATGAACGCGCAGCCCGACACGATCATCCCCTGGCTGACATCCGAGGGCCTCCAGCGGCTCGTCGACATCACGCTGGTCTGGGCGCAACAGCTGCAGAGCGACGTCGTACTCAGAGCAGGCGTACGACTCACCAGCGAGCAGAGCTCGTTCGGCGTACGGGACATCACCCCGTACCAGGACTGGAGCCGCATCATGGCCGACTGCCTCCACCATGCCGTCGACAAGGGCGAGTTGCAGGCGGGCGTCGAACCGACGGAACTCGCCGAGTTCATGGTCGAGGCGTGTACGGGCATGCAGACCTACTCCGCCGTCGCGAGCGAGGCGCGGGCCGACCTGGTCGACCGGGTGGTGCGGATGTGGCGGCTGCTGATGCCGGGCATCGCGGTCCCGACCGTCATCGCCCGCACCGAGGTGAACCCCTCCCGCGCGAAGGCCGCCACCCTGAACGCCATCGAGTCCGCTTCATCTGACAACGCTGTCTAGCCGGTGACCGGCTGGAGCGGCTGACGTGAGCGGATGACGTGCGGATGACGTGCGGCGGGGCTCCGGTCATGGAGCCCCGCCGCTGTCCTTTTCTCAGTCTCAGATGGGGGCCGTCTCAGATGGGGACCGCGACGCCCGTGAACGTCGTCTCCGGGGTCTGCGGGCTCGTGAAGCGGGCGTTGACGAGGTACAGCCGGTTGCCGAAGCGGGCCACCGTGGAGGGGACGTCGAAGCGGGGGTCGGTGATCGTCCGGGTCAGGGTGGCCGTGGTGGCCTTGGAGTTGAGGTCGAACACGCTGATGAGGTTCAGGCGGTTCTGTACGACGTACAGGGTGCGGCCCATGCGGTAGAGGCCGTCGCCGTTGACGACGCTGTCCGCGCCGATCAGCGTGATCCTGGTGGCGTGACCGGTCTTGAGGTTCACGTTGTAGAGCTCGCCCGGCGTGCTCTTGACGACGATCAGGGCGCGGCCGTCGGGGGTGTCGACGATGCCGTTGGCGTTGTTCGCGTCGGGGGTCTGGACCCAGTCGCCGGTGAGCGCGAGGGTGCGGATCTCGCCCTTGCGGCCGCGCGGTACGGCGTAGAGGGCGGCGGCGCGTGAGTCGGTGAACCAGGCGCGGTCGCCGAGCAGGGTGACGTCGTTGATGAAGTGGCCGGTGGGTTCTGACAGTTGGTGCGTGGCCACGATCTCGCCGGTGCGGGAGTCGTGGACCCGCGCGACTCCGGTGTTGCCCGCCACGTACAGCAGGCCGTCGTGGTCCAGCTTCAGGCCGACGGCTATCAGGCCGGTGCCGCCCGGGAAGAGGATCTTGCCTTCGCCGGTGCGCAGGTCGGTGCGGTAGATGGCTCCGTTGGCGCGCGAGCCCATGTAGGCGTACGGCTTTCTGCCGATGGCTATCCCCTCGGGGAGGAAGCCGTCGGGGAGCGGGAACTCGGTCGGCCAGGCGGGAGTGGCGGCCGGGGCGGCGGAAGCGGCGTTCGCCGTGCCGGCTCCGGCGCCGGTCGCCGCGGCGAGCGTGGCGAGGGCGGCGCCGCCCAGCAGGGCGCGCCGGGAGGGCTGGGAGTGGTTGCGGGTCATGGTTCCGGGCCTCCGTGGAGAGAAGGGGGAGGGTACGGGCAAGCTCAGAAACTCGATGAAACCGGTGAACGCGACGAACCCGACGGACGCGATGAACCCGACGGCAACTCCGGCCGGCTCCACCACCGGACCAGGCGCGTTGCGCGTTGCCCGGGGCCGAGGCCGTCCACATCGAACTTGATGGCGTTCACCGATCGGTTGCCCATCGCCCGTTCGCCGACCGCATCGGCCGGCTCGACGAACTCGTCCGCGAGGTCGGTGAGTTCAGGCGTCTCAGGGACTCGTCGAGCGCGGTCGCCGTCGGCGGTGAGCACACGATTCAGCACCCGCTCATCCTGACCCACGACCCGGCATCTCTCCGGGCGTATGGCGGGTATCGACAGAGGATCGACAGCTTCCTCAGCGCCGGTGCCTTCCTCCTACGCATGCCGGCACACGCCGCGCGCTCGCCGGCGCGGTCGCGGCATTGAGCCGACACAACCGCCGACGCCGGGTTCAGCCGTTCCAGCTCTCGTCGTACGTGTCCCGTGGGGCCTTGACCGGTGCGACCCGGGTGACGTCGAGGAACGGGATGATGCCGTCGTTCACCGGGTCCTTGGTCTGCTTGGTGGTGTAGGTGCCGGTGACTTCGACCCAAGCGTCGGGTCGCAGTACGGGAGGTATCCGGCCGGTCAGGCCGATCTTGACCGGCTGGGCGTCGGCGGCGCAGCAGCTGAGGGCCATGCGGACCAGGTACGGGGTGCCGCCGCGGTCCAGGGCCAGGAACCCGGTGATCCTGATACGGCGGTCGCTGAGGGAACGGCCGTCGTCGTACGCCGCACGACCCGCGTAGTCGACGAGGCTGAGCCGGACCGGATCGCCGGCGGGAAGGTCGGCGAAGCCCCAGGGCTGTTCCTGCAGGGCGGTTCCGGTACGCATGGCGCTGTACGAGCCGAGCGCGGGCGGGGCCACCAGGATGAGCGCGAGGATGGGGAGGACGAGGAGCCAGGAGATACGGGGTTCGCGGTGAGCGTGGGCATGGCCTCCGTCGGCGTGCCCTTCGAAGTACTCGGAGCTTTCGAGGCGTTCGGCCCCGCCGGCGGCATGCCCGTCCAGGTGCTCGGGACCTTCAAGTCGCTCGCCCCCGCCGGCAGCGGGCCTTTTGAGGTACTCGGAGCCGTCAAGTCGCCCGGCCCCGCCGGCAGCGGGCCTTTTGATATGCCCAGACCCTTCGAGGCGCCCAAGCCCTTCATCGCGCTCAGCCTCTTCATGGCGCTGAACCCCTTCGAGACGCTCAGCTCCATCGAGTCGCTCAGCCGCTTCACCGTGCTCGGGCTCGTGTCCCTCGGCCGCCTCGCGCGTGCCTGATCCACGGCCTTGACGCTCGTACCAGACCGTCGCGACCGCCGTGGCGATCAGCACCACGCCTGCCGCGAGCAGCAACGGCCGCAGCCCGGCCTTCACGTACCGCAGGTACAGATCGGTGAGGCCGGCGTGCAGGATCGCCCCGCCGGTGAGGAACAGCACGGCCGCTTGTGCCTGGCGGTTCACAGCAGTACCTCCCCGACCAGGACCGACACGAGGACGGCCAGGACGAAGGTGGCCGGGGCGAAGCGCAGGGCGAAGTCGCGGCCGAACGTGGCGGTCTGCATGGCGAAGAGTTTCAGGTCGATCATCGGGCCGACCACCAGGAAGGTCAGCCGGGCCGTCAGCGAGAACTGGGACAGGGACGCGGCCACGAACGCGTCCGCCTCGGAGCAGATCGACAGCAGGACCGCGAGGACCGCCAGGGCGAGGATCGACACCACGGGGTTGTCCGCCGCGAGGCTCAGCCAGTCCGCCGGAACCACGGCCTTGAGCGTGGCCGCGGCCATCGCGCCGACGACCAGGAACCCGCCCGCGTGCATCACGTCGTGCCGAACGGAACCCCAGAACGCCGCCCCCTTGCCGAGCCCGTCGGACCCCGGCCGGGTCTGCGGGCGCAACCAGTCGGCACGGCCGAGGCGTTGCCACAGCCAGCCCATCGCACAGGCCACCAGCAGACTTGCCACGAACCGGGCCAGGACCATCTGCGGCTTGCCGGGGAACGCGACGGCGGTGGCGGTCAGCACGATCGGGTTGATCGCCGGGGCGGACAGCAGGAACGCCAGCGCCGCCGCCGGCGTGACGCCCCGCCGCACCAACGCCCCGGCCACCGGCACGGAGGCGCACTCGCAGCCCGGCAGCACCGCCCCGGCCATCCCGGCGACCGGCACCGCCAGAGCGGGCCGTGCCGGCAGCGCGCGGGCGAAGAACGACGGCGGGACGAACACCGCGATGACCGCCGACAGCAGCACACCGAGCACGAGGAAGGGCAGGGCCTGCACCATCACCGCGACGAACACGGTCATCCAGCTCTGCATCACCGGGGTCGACAACGCCGTGCGGATCGAGCCCTGCAGCACCAGTGCGACGAGCAGCACCATGGTCAGGACCAGCGGCGAGCTGAACTGCCAGCCCTGCGCCGACTGTTCCGGATCGTCCCCGTCCCGGTGTCCGGCCTGTGGCGGGGCCGTCTTGGTGGTCGTCACGGGGAGGTACCTCCGGTACTCCGGTGGGGAGGCGGGGAAGGGCTTCGCGGATGGCCCCTTGCCACCTTCAGTACGCCGGTTCGGGCCCAGCTTCTCATCCCGGGTTCCGACCGGGGCGCGACCGGTGCAACCACCCATGCCGGTGAGGCACTCTTTGCTGTTGTGGCAAGCGTCTCTGATCAGCTAAGTGATCCCGTGCAAGACGTGGTGTCTGGCACTGGATCTGCCCATCGTGGAGGGGTGACGTGGGCGTGCAGGTGGAAGCCCGCGCCCAGTGCTGTTCCTCGTGGCCGGTGTCGGCTGGTGGTGGGTGTGCTGATCGTCGTCACGCTCTGGTGCCGGTGGGCTGCGCGGGGCAGCCGTCTGCGGTCCGTGTGAGCGTGTCCCTCCGGACGCTGGCCCGCCGGACCCGTGGGTCTGGTGGGGGAGGGTGTCCGGCGTCGCCTGGGCGTCGGACGTGTGGTGCGGTGCCGGGTGGGTCCGGTCTTGGACCGGTCCGCCCGGCTGGTCTTCGGCGCGGGTGTGATGACCGCGCCCGCTTCAAGCTTGTCGATCACGGTGCGAATGGCCATGGCACCGGTGGTGCGGTCCACGGCGGTCTTGTTCTGGTGGGTGAGGCCGCGGGCGGCGATGCGCCGCCACGCGCCCGCATCGCGGTCGCCCTGCCAGCCGCAGGAGCCGCACAGCGCCCACTTCCAGCCCGGTGTGGTGGGCCGGTCGGGGGCCTTGCGATGCCGCAGTGGAGCCAGGCACTGCGGGCAGTGCTTCGAGGTGCCCCGGGCCGGGACGGTGACCACGGCGATGCCCACCTCGGCGGCCAGGTGCCGCATCCGGTCTACGATCTGCCCGCGCACCGCTTGGGACAGCCGGGTGTTCATCGTTCGGCCCATGCCGCGGGCCTCCATCGAGCGCAGGTCCTCGACGTAGATCACGCTCGCCCCGGCGGTGATGGCCTGGTCCACCGCCCAGCGGGCGGCAGCCCACGCAAGGGCGTCGTTGAGGTTCGACCGCCGGTCGGACACGTGCCGGATCTCGTCGGTGAGAACCTGGTGCCTGGCCGTCAGGGCGTGCTGTTCGTCTTCGCCGATGAGCCGCTGGTAGTGATCGGCCTTGGCCTGCAGGTGCTCGGACAGACGTCGCAGCCGGTGCTGTTTCGCAAGGACCCCGGCGGCGCGGAACATGCCGCCGCTGCCCAGGGCGGTGATGGTTTTGTCGGCGTGGAGCCGGGCGGCCCCGGCGGACAGCAGGGTGTTCAGCCCCCAGTCCACGCCCAGCGCGACCGTATGTCCGGTCCGCTGCGCGGTGGGGACGGCATGGGTGTAGGCGAGATCGGCCCGCACCCGGCCCCGGTCGAGACGCAGGGTGGGCAGGTGCAGCACCGCGCCGACGGGGACCGTCGGTGGCAGGCTGATGGGGCAGGAGATCCACGTCCAGTCCTTGTAGGACCGCGGATCGGGGCGGGTGGGCAGTTGCAGCCGCAGCAGCGCCCGGCCCGGCTCGTCGGCGCGTTCGAGGGTGGCCTGCTGCCCGTCGCAGGCGGACAGCAGCATGCGGGCGATGCGGGGTGCGGCCTCCAGCTCGAACACGTGCACCGGCATCCGGCCGTGCCGCGTGACGAACGCGGTGATCTGCCGGGTACGGCCCCTGATGACGCTGGAGGGCAAGTACTTCCCGCCGGGCACCGCCTCCCGCACCTGATCCCACTCCTTGGGGGTGCGCCTGGCGGGGTCGGCGGGCCAGGTCGCGAGGACCGCGGCGGTCAGGTCGGCGCGCCACTTCGCCGCCCGCAGTGTGCGCCCGGCCGTCTCCTGGGCGATGCGCACGATGCGGTCGTTGACCCGGATGCCCCCGGCCGGGCCGACCGTCCAGCCCAGGCGGCGCAGCGCCATCCAGGCATTCGACGGCAGTGCGCGGCCCGTGGCGTCCTCACCGGCAGCCAGCATGTCCACATCGGCGGCGTTCCAGTGCCCGGCCAGCAGCGTGGCGACCATGCCCGACACCAGGTCAGCAGCCCAGCCCACCCTCGCCGCCAGCACCGCAGCGGACAGGACTTCACCGGTCTTCTCCTCCACACCGGTACGCAGCAGACCACGGGCACAGGCGGTACGAGCGATCTCGCCCCCGGCAAGCGGCAACTTCCGGCTCACCGATACCCCCTCCCGCCCGTGATGCTGTCATCCGATCAACGACACCCCCCGCGGAAGGTCACGCATTCGATCCACGTACTCACATACGACACCGACACCGACACCGACACCAAGCACACGGCATGACGCCGGCGGATGACGAATCGCTACGGATACCTAAGGAAATACATGACCCTTCCGAATCAGAGTGGGTCCGACGATCATGCCGCGCACATGGTGGTGTGCGGAGACGATGCCCTGGCGCACCGGCTGGCGGCCGAGCTGCGCGGGGTCTACGGGGAACAGGTGACACTCGTCGTGCCGTCCGCCGAGCGGACCGTACGACCGCCGGTCGTCGGGCGGGCCCGTGCCTCGGCCCTGCTCGACCGGGTGTCCGCGGCGGTGACCCGAGCGGCGGGAACCGGCGGCGGAAACGGCAACGGTGGCGGAAGCGGTACCGCCACCGGTGGCGGCGCCGGTGGCAATGGCGGTGGCAGTGGCGGTGCTTCGGCCGGGCGGATCGCCGCCCCCTCGACTCGGACCGTCCCCGAAGGGACCCGCGCCGAACGGGTGCTGGAGGCCGTCGAGCTGACCGAGGCCGTGCTCGCCGAGGCCGGTGTCGAGCGGGCCGCCGCGCTGGCGCTCGTGCACGACGACGACGAGACGAACATCCGCGCCGCGCTGATGGCACGCCGGCTCAACCCCCGTCTGCGCCTGGTCATCCGGCTCTACAACCGCCGCCTCGGCCAGCACATCGAGGCCCTGCTCGACCAGGCCTCCACCCTGGCCACGGCCGGCGTCGGCGCGGACGGCTCGGTGGAGCCCGGCCTGTTCGACGCGTCCACGACCGTGCTCTCCGACGCCGACACCGCCGCGCCCGCGCTGGCGGCGACCGCGGTGGCCGGGACCTCCAAGGTCGTGCAGACCGACGGGCTGATGCTGCGGGCCGTGGAACGGCAGCCGCCGGGACCCGGCGAGGTCGCCGACCCGGGCCTGTGCACGCTGGCCCTCCTCTCGGCCACCACCAACGACCCGGCCGGCGCGGACGGTTCGGAGAGCAGCGGCGATCAAGGGCCCCGGCTCCTCCCCGACGAACGCTCCGTCGCCGCGGCGACCGGCCGCGGCACGGTCGTCCTGGAGACGGTGTCCTACTCCGGTCCCCCGCTTCCCGCGGGCCGCAACTTCGTGCCGTTCGGCAGGCTGTTCTCCCGGCGGCTGCGCTGGTCGTTCGCCGGCCTGGTGGCCTGTGTGGTCGCGCTCGCGGTCGCGTCCATGGTGACGACGGGCGACAACCCGCTGCACGCCACCTACCTGACCCTCCTCGATCTCTTCGCCATCAACGAACCCGCGCTCAAGGAACCACTCGGCCGCCAGATCCTCCAACTCCTCTCCGGGCTCGTCGGGTTGCTGCTCCTTCCCGTGCTCCTCGCCGCCGTACTGGAGGCCCTCGGTACGTTCCGCAGCGGGTCGGCGCTGCGGAAGCCGCCGCGCGGGCTCTCCGGCCACGTCGTCCTCCTGGGTCTCGGCAAGATCGGTACGCGTGTGCTCGCGCGCCTCGGTGAACTGCGCATCCCCGTGGTGTGCGTCGAGTCCGACCCCGAGGCGCGCGGGATCGCGACCGCGCGCCGGATGCGCGTGCCCGTCATCCTCGGCGACGTGACTCAGGAAGGCGTCCTGGAAGCCGCCAAGATCAACCGCGCGCACGCCCTGCTCGCTCTGACCAGCGAGGACACCACCAACCTCGAAGCCGCGCTGTACGCCAGGTCGGTGCGCCCCGATCTGCGCGTCGTCCTGCGTCTGTACGACGACGACTTCGCCACCGCTGTCTACCGCACCCTGCGCGCCACCCACCCGCGCGCGCTCACCCGCAGCCGCAGCGTCTCGCACCTGGCCGCGCCCGCCTTCGCCGGAGCGATGATGGGCCGCCAGATCCTGGGCGCCATACCGGTCGAACGCCGGGTCCTGCTCTTCGCGGCCCTGGAGGTCGCCGGGCATCCGCAGCTGGAGGGCCGTACGGTCGCCGAGGCGTTCCACGCGGGGGCGTGGCGGGTCCTGGCCCTGGACACCGCCTCACCCCGGGACCGCGTGCCGGACCTGGCGACGCCTCCCGCCCCGGGCACCCGCGGCCGGCCGTCGGGCCTGGTGTGGGACCTGCCGCCCACCTATGTACTCGGCGCCCAGGACCGTGTGGTGATCGCGGCCACCCGACGCGGACTCGCCGAGCTGCTTGGGCGGCGGCCCCGGGAGCGCACGGGCGCGTAGTCACGGCGGGGCAGGCCGTGTCCCTCAGTAGCGCTCCACCAGGTGCTCCCGCCCCGGCGGCGGCTCGTACGGCTCGGGCCAGAAGTCCGTGATCTCCAGGATGCGGCCCTGGTCGTCGCCGGTGAAGAACGAGATGCCGTACATCTCCTCCAGGCCCACCGTGAAGTGGATCCAGCTGACGACCTGCCCGGGCTCGGCGACTATGCGCTCGACCCGCAGGTGCCAGTCGCCCGGATACTCCTGGTTGAACCGGACGTACGTCTCCCGCCCGCGGATGCGCTCGCGCGTCTGGGGCAGGGTGTAGAGGAAGTCCTCCGAGAGGGTCTCCGCGAAGGCCGCCCAGTCGCGGGCCTCCACCGCGGCCCAGTGGCTTTCCACTGTCTTGCGCAGATCGGTCGATGAGGTCATACGGCGATAGTGCACCCGGCCACTGACAATCGGCTCCGACCTGTGGAAAACCAGGACGCCGAGGCCGATGGCCGCGAAGTTGTCCACAGGCTGAGGACCCCGTCAGCGAAAAGTCGTCCGGTGCGGGCAGTATGGGGCCATGACTGAGAGCAACGGGGCCGCCCCGCACGAGGGGACCATGCCGGACTGGGAGAAGCGCTTCCGGGCGCCGCGGGTGTCCTTGCCGGACTGGGCGGAGGACGCACCGCACCGCTCCCTGTTCGTGTCGAACGCGACAGGGACGTACGAGTTGTACGCGTGGGACCGTGCGACAGGCGCCCAGCGCCAGGTCACGGACCGGACCAACGGGACGACGGACGGGGTGCTGTCCCCCGACGGCGAGTGGGTCTGGTGGTTCGACGACAAGGACGGCGACGAGTTCGGGATCTGGCGGCGACAGCCGTTCGCCGGGCACGGCGGTGAAAGCGGTGCGGGCGGCGCGTCCGTTCCCGACGAGCCGGCGGCGCCCGGTCTCGACCCCTCTTATCCCGCCGGGCTCGCGCTCGGCCGGGACGGACGGACGGCGGTCGTCGGCCGGTCCACCGACGAGGACGGCTCGACGATCTACCTGTCCCGGTCCGGTGAGGACCCCGTCGAGATCTACCGGCACCGGGAGTCGGCGGGCGTCGGCGACCTCTCGCACGACGGTTCGCTGATCGCGATCGAGCACACCGAGCACGGCGACGCGATGCACTCGGCGCTGCGGGTGCTGCGCAAGGACGGTTCGCCGGTCGCGGAGCTGGACGACACCAAGGGCGGCGCGGTCGAGCTGGGCCTGGAGGCGCTGGGCTTCGCCCCGGTCGACGGGGACACGCGGCTGCTCGTCGGGCACCAGCGGCGCGGGCGCTGGGAGCCGATGGTGTGGGACGTGGCGTCCGGCGAGGAGACGGACCTGGAGCTGACCTCGCAGCTCGAGGGCGACCTGAGCGCCGAGTGGTACCCGGACGGTTCCGCGCTGCTCGTGGTGAACAGCTTCGAGGCACGCAGCGAGCTGTGGCGGTTCGAGCTGGCGACCCGCCGTCTCGAACGGGTGCGGACGCCCCGGGGCACGGTGTCGGGAGCCACGGCCCGTCCGGACGGCAGCGTGGAGTACCTGTGGTCGTCGGCGGAGGAGCCGCCGGTGGTCCGCTCGACGTCGGGCGAGGTCGTCCTGGACGCACCCGGCATGAAGGCACCCGCGTCGGTGTCCGTCGGGGACGTGTGGGTGACCGGTCCCGGTGGCACCATCCACGCCCTGGTCCAGCGGCCGGCGGACGTGACGGGTCCTCTCCCCACGGTCTTCGACATCCACGGCGGCCCGACCTGGCACGACAGCGACTCGTTCGCGGCGGGCCCGGCGGCCTGGGTGGACCACGGGTACATGGTGGTCCGGGTCAACTACCGGGGCTCCACCGGGTACGGGCGGGAGTGGACGGACGCGCTCAAGCACCGGGTCGGCCTGATCGAGCTGGAGGACATCGCGGCCGTACGGGAGTGGGCGGTCTCGTCCGGGTTCGCCGACCCGGACCGGCTGATCCTCACCGGCGGCTCCTGGGGCGGATACCTCACGCTCCTCGGTCTCGGTACGCAGCCCGACGCGTGGGCGCTCGGCATCGCCGCGGTGCCGGTCGCTGACTACGTCACGGCGTACCACGACGAGATGGAGGCCCTGAAGGCGATGGACCGCACGCTGCTCGGCGGCACACCGGAGGAGGTCCCGGAGCGCTTCGAGGCGTCGTCCCCGCTGACGTACGTCGACTCGGTGAAGGCACCGGTCTACATCTCCGCCGGGGTCAACGACCCGCGCTGCCCCATCCGCCAGGTCGACAACTACGTGACCCGGCTCGCCGCGCGCGACGCCGTCCACGAGGTGTACCGCTATGACGCGGGGCACGGTTCGCTGGTCGTGGACGAGCGGATCAAGCAGGTCAGGCTGGAGCTGGACTTCGCGGAGCGGCACCTGGGCCGGTAGCGGAGCGGCACTGGGCCGGTAGCGGCCGGACACGGCCCCGATGCCGGATGCGATGCCTTGCGGGAGCTCGGCCGAGAACAGGCACCCCCTCGGCCCAGCCCCCGCAAGGGCCCCGTACCTTGGAGGTTGTGTACCGGTTCCTGCTGACGCCCCGCTGGTGGGGGATCAACGTCTTCGTGCTGTTGGCCATCCCCTTCTGCGTCTTCATGGGGTCGTGGCAGTTGAGCCGGTTCGAGGACCGGGTCCAGGACCACCGTGACGCGGGCGAGCAGGCCACGGCGGCCAAGACGCAGGCGGCCCGGCCACTCGCCGAGCTGCTCCCCGTGGACAAGGTGACCTCGGGCAAGCAGGCCACGGTGGTGGGCCGGTACGGGAAGCAGTTGCTCGTGCCGGACCGGGAGCTGGACGACAGGCGCGGCTTCTACGTGCTGACGATGCTGCGTACCGACGAGGGCAAGGCCCTGCCGGTGGTCCGGGGCTGGCTCCCCGGTGACGCGGACCCCGCGAAGGCACCGGCGGCTCCGGCCGGCGAGGTCACCGTGACCGGCGCGCTGCAGGCGTCGGAGACCCCGGGGTCGAACGGTGTGAGCGCGGCCGGTGGCCTCCCCGCCGGCCAGACCGGCGCGATCAGCTCGGCGTCGCTGGTGAACCTCGTGCCGTACGACCTGTACGACGCCTGGGTCACCCTCGCCGAGGCCGACGCCGGGATGAAGGCGGTGCCCGCGACGGCTCCGTCGGACACGGGCCTGGACCTGAAGGCGTTCCAGAACCTGGGCTACACCGGCGAGTGGTTCGTCTTCGCGGGCTTCGTGGTCTTCATGTGGTTCCGGCTGCTGCGGCGCGAGGTGGAGTTCGCGCGGGACGTGGAGCTGGGCCTCGCGGAAGACGCCTCCGCGGACGGGACCGAGACGGACGGGGCCGAGACGGACGAGATTCAGGCTGCCGGGACCCGGACGGACGGGACTCGGGCGGGCGGCGACAAGGCCGACGACAGCGAGGCCGGTGCGGCCGGTGCGGCCGGTACCGAGAACGGCACAGCGGCGAAGGCGTCGAGCTCTTCCACGGCCTGACTTGTACGGCGGCCCGACTTGCACGGCGGGTCACTTGCACCGCGGCCCGACTTGCACGGCCTGCCCGGGACCATCGACCCCGCGCCAACCACCCCGCCCAAGCTCCGGGCCCGATCTCAGGACCCGGGCTCCGCAGGACTCAAGTTCAGGCCCCGGCCAGCAACCCGGTCCGGTAGACCGTTCCCGCGCAGGCGTTGGACACGGTGGCCGAAGCGATCGGTGCGCCGCCCTCCGCCGAGTAGGACACCACGACGCTTCCGTCCTGGACGCCGTCCGCCCTCATGAGCTGCGGGCTGACACCGCTGGTGCCCTCCGAGGTCGTACCGCCGCTGTCCCCGGTCGTGGGGTCGGCCGTGGGCGTCGGCTCCGTCGAGGGGTCCCCGCCGTTGCCACCGTTGCCGCCGTTACCGCCATTGCCACCGTTACCGCCGGTGTCACCTGCGGGCGGACAGGACTCCGAGGGCACCCAGGCGAACTGCATCTCGTACGCCGCGCCCGGCTTCAACGGCAGGGAGGCGAGGTAGGTGGACGGGTCGGGCAGGCTGGTCGCCGGGCCGCCCGCCGCGTGAACGGCAGTATTGAGCTTGGCCGGGTCCGCCGCGCTCACCGCGCCCGCGGAGATGGAGCCGGGACCGGTGACCGTACAGACGGCGGCCGAGATGTTGGTGATGCGGAACGTGCCGTAGACCGCGCCGACGGCGTCCGGCGCGCCGAGGACGGTGCCGGAACTGCCGAGCTGTGTGGACGTGCAGGCAGGCATGTTCGCGGCGGAGGCGGACGGCTGCGACCCGGTGGATCCGGCGCTCGTCCCCTTGCCCTTGCCCGGCTCTTTCTTCTTGCCGTCCTTGTCCTTGTCCTTGGCCTTGCCGGAGGAACTGCCGGAGTCGCTGCCCGCGTCGGTCTGTCCCTTGCCCTCGCTCGACCCCTGGGTCTGCGTGGTGTTGCCCGCCATGGACGGGTCGGCGTTGGGGCCGGTGGCGTTCGAGACGTGCAGCAGGGCCGGGACGGCCGTGCCGATGAAGAGCGCGGCCGCTGCCATGCCGACGACGGCCTGCCGCTTGCGCGCCCGCCGGGCCGGTACCGCACGCCGCAGATGGTCCAGCGTGCCGTCGGTCGGCTCGATCTCCTCCACGGCCTGGTGCATCAGTCTGCGCAGCGCGAGTTCGTCGGACTCGAGCGTGTCCAGGCCTGGCCGCCGCGTACCGGATCCGGCGGTGCCGAACACCTGCGCACCGAGTACGTCGGCACCGCGCCCGGCCGGGCGCGTCGGCTCCGAGTTCATCGATGCCGAGCTCATCCACTCCGGGTCCGCGTCCCCCGTATCCGCGTCCCCCGAGCTCGCGTCCCCCGCGTCCGGGGCGTCCGCGTCCGGGGCGTCCGACGGAATGTCCGTGTCCGAGAAACCCGGGTCTTCCGGGCCCGAGTTCTCCGATGGGCCGTGATTCACAGTTTCGTTCCCAGCGTGCTGCTCATGCTCGTTGTGGTCGCGTGCGCCGCGACCCTCGCCGTTGTCGCCGTCCTCGCGACCGTGTCCATTGTGACGCGCCCTGTCGTACCCACTCATGCCTGCGCCTCCATGACGACGCGCAGCGCCGCGATGCCGCGCGAGCCGTAGGCCTTCACCGAACCCAGCGATATGCCGAGGGTCTCGGCGGCCTGCGCCTCGGTCATGTCCGCGAAGTACCGCAGGACCAGGACCTCGCGCTGGCGTCTCTGGAGCCCCTTCATCGCCTTGATCAGGGCGTCGCGCTCCAGCTGGTCGTACGCGCCCTCCTCCGCGCTCGCCATGTCGGGCATCGGCTTGGAGAGGAGCTTCAGGCCGAGGATGCGGCGGCGCAGCGCGGAGCGCGACAGGTTGACGACCGTCTGGCGCAGATACGCGAGGGTCTTCTCCGGGTCGCGAACCCGCTTGCGCGCCGAGTGCACCCGGATGAACGCCTCCTGGACGACGTCCTCGCAGGACGCGGTGTCGTCGAGGAGGAGCGCCGCGAGGTGCAGCAGCGACCGGTAGTGGGCGCGATAGGTCTCGGTCAGGTGGTCGACGGTCGTGCCGGCCGCCAGGGCTTCGTCGGTGCCCTCGCGCTGGTTCGGTATGCGGGTAGGCCGCGCTGCGGGCATGGGGGCGATCACCGGCATGCCGCCGCCGGACGCGCCGGACGTGCGGGGTCGGCGGGGCGGACGCAGGGCACCGCCGAGAGCGGCGCCGCGCGTCGGGACGGTGAATTCGAGTACCTCAGCCACGCCAGTTGGACACGTTTCCCCCCGTCGGGGTTGTACGCGACAGGCATTACTTTTGCGTCAGGCTGCGCACCACGGCCAGCGCGGCCGTCTGACAGTGCGTCAAATGCCCTCATGCATACCAGCTCTTCCCTTATGCCCCAATTGAACGCAGCACCCGGACGCCCCCTGAAGGGCGACCGCAAAGACGCTCCCCGCCCTCCGCGCGGTTGCGGAGAACGGGGAGCAAAATCTTCGAACGCCAGAGGCCTCGACACAAGTGGTCCGGACCAGCGTCCAGCCACAAAACTCACACAGATTCTACAAATTTTTCCAGTTTCGGCCAGAAGATTTCCGGGGCGGACCACTCCGAACGCTGTGACCAGTCACAACGCCGCGCACAACTCCGCCGCTCACAGCTCCGCCGCCACCAACTCCGCGATCTGCACCGTGTTCAGCGCGGCACCCTTGCGCAGGTTGTCCCCGCACACGAACAGTTCGAGCGCCGTCGGATCGTCGAGCGCCCGCCGCACCCGCCCGACCCAGGTGGGATCCGTACCCACCACGTCGGCCGGCGTCGGGAACTCCCCCGCCTCCGGATTGTCGAAGAGCACGACCCCGGGGGCCGTGGCGAGGATCTCGCGCGCCCGGTCCACCGTCACCTCGTCCTGGAAGCAGGCGTGGACGGTCAGCGAGTGCGCGGTGACGACCGGCACGCGTACGCAGGTGACGGCGACGCGCAGATTCGGCAGCCCGAGGATCTTGCGGGACTCGTCCCGCACCTTCATCTCCTCCGAGGACCACCCGTCCTCCCGCGCCGTCCCGGCCCACGGCACCACGTTGAGCGCCACCGGCTCCGGGAACGGCCCGGTGTTGTCCCCCACCGCCCGCCGTACGTCACCGGGGGTGGTCCCCAGTTCCGTACCGGCGACGAGCGACAGCTGCTGCCGCAGGGTGTCGACGCCCCGGCGCCCGGCCCCGCTCACCGCCTGGAACGCGGTCACCACCAGCTCGCGCAGCCCGAACTCGGCGTGCAGCGCGCCCAGCGCCACGATCATCGACAGGGTCGTGCAGTTGGCGTTGGAGACGATGCCGCGCGGCCGGACGCGGGCGGCGTGCGGATTGACCTCGGGCACCACCAGCGGCACCTCGGGATCCATCCGGAAGGCGCCCGAGTTGTCCACCACAACGACACCCTTGGCGGCCGCGAGTGGCGCCCACCGCTCGGCGACCTCGTCCGGTACGTCGAACAGCGCGACGTCGACCCCGTCGAAGGCCTCCTCCGTCAGGGCCACCACCTCGACCTCCTCGCCGCGCACGGCCAGCTTGCGGCCGGCCGAGCGCGGCGAGGAGACCAGACGGATCTCGCCCCAGATGTCCGCGTGCTGGGACAGGATCTGGAGCATGACCGTGCCGACGACCCCGGTCGCTCCCACGACCGCGAGCGTCGGCCCTGCGGATCCGGGTCGCACGGTCCCGGATCCCACGGTTTTGGCCATCAGCGGCCGGTGCCTCCGTAGACGACTGCCTCGTCGCTGTCGGAGTCGAGCCCGAAGGCGGTGTGCACGGCGCGCACGGCCTCGTTGACGTCGTCCTGGCGGGTCACGACCGAGATGCGGATCTCAGATGTCGAGATCAGCTCGATGTTGACGCCCGCGTCGGACAGCGCCTGGAAGAAGGAGGCCGTGACCCCCGGGTTGGTCTTCATCCCCGCGCCGACCAGGGAGATCTTGCCGATCTGGTCGTCGTAGCGCAGCGAGTCGAAGCCGATCGCGTCCTTCGCCTTCTTCAGCGCGTCGATGGCCTTGTGGCCCTCGGCCTTCGGGAGGGTGAAGGAGATGTCGGTGAGGCCCGTGGAGGCCGCCGACACGTTCTGCACGATCATGTCGATGTTGATCTCGGCGTCCGCGATCGCGCGGAAGATCACCGCGGCCTCGCCCGGCTTGTCCGGGACGCCGACGACCGTGATCTTCGCTTCGGAGATGTCGTGAGCAACTCCGGAGATGATGGCGTGCTCCACCTGCGTGTCCCCTTGCGGATTCTCGTTGCTGACCCAGGTGCCCGGCAGTCCCGAGAAGGACGAGCGGACGTGGATCGGGATGTCGTAACGGCGTGCGTACTCGACGCAGCGGTGCAGCAGCACCTTGGAACCGGAGGCGGCGAGCTCCAGCATGTCCTCGGAGGCGATCCAGTCGATCTTCCGGGCCTTCTTCACCACCCGCGGGTCGGCGGTGAACACACCGTCGACGTCCGTGTAGATCTCGCAGACCTCGGCGTCGAGGGCGGCGGCCAGCGCGACGGCGGTCGTGTCGGACCCGCCGCGCCCCAGCGTGGTGATGTCCTTCTTGTCCTGGCTGACGCCCTGGAAACCGGCGACGATCGCGATGTTGCCCTCGTCGAGCGCCGTCCTGATGCGGCCCGGCGTGACATCGATGATGCGCGCTTTGTTGTGGACGGAGTCGGTGATCACGCCCGCCTGGCTGCCGGTGAAGCTCTGGGCCTCGTGGCCCAGGTTTTTGATCGCCATCGCCAGCAGGGCCATGGAGATCCGCTCTCCGGCGGTCAGCAGCATGTCGAACTCACGCCCGGCAGGAATCGGGGATACCTGCTCGGCGAGATCGATCAACTCATCCGTCGTGTCACCCATCGCCGACACCACGACAACGACCTGGTGGCCGTTCTTCTTGGCGTCGACGATTCGCTTGGCGACACGCTTGATGCCCTCGGCATCGGCTACGGAGGAGCCTCCGTACTTCTGCACGACAAGGCCCACGTGCGCTCCTCGCTCAATCCGTCTGGTACCGCATGAGTGCGGTCGGCTCAGTCTAACGAGCGGCCGAATTCCACCCCGGAGATATCGCATCGTGAGATGTCCCGCTCACAAGTTGATCACTCCGGCTGTCTGGCCGGCTGTCTGGCTGTCCGCCTTCCTGCCTTCCCTCCATCGGGGCAGTCCCGGCCGCTCCAGGACCGCATCTGCCCTGCGCACCCGATCCTCACTCCCAAAGTGCGCCTCGTCACACCCATGACCGGGCACCTTAAATTTCAAGCACTAAGGTTCCGCTTGTGCGCGTACTCCTGGTTGAAGACGACGAGCCGGTCGCCCAGTCGCTCCGGCGCGGGCTGCAGCGCTACGGATTCGAGGTGGCGTGGGTCGCCACGGGCGGTGACGCCCTGGCCCACGGGGACCCGTACGACGTCGTACTGCTCGATCTCGGCCTGCCCGACACCGACGGGCTCGACGTCTGCAAGGCCCTGCGGGCGCGCGGTGACGTGCCGATCATCGTGATCAGCGCGCGCAGCGACGAGACGGACCGCGTCGTCGGCCTGGAGCTCGGCGCCGACGACTACGTCTCGAAGCCCTTCGGCGTACGTGAGGTCATCGCGCGGATAAGGGCGGTGATGCGGCGCGTCCAGCCGCGTACGGCCGCGGAGAGCGGCCCGGACCGGTACGGGTCCCGGCTGACCGTCGACCGCAAGGCGGCCCGCGTACGCCTGGACGGTGCCGAGGTGGCCCTCACGCCCAAGGAGTACGACCTGCTGGCCTTCCTCACCGAGGAGCCGGGCGCGCTGATGTCGCGCGAGCAGATCATGGAAGCGGTCTGGGACGCGAACTGGTTCGGCCCGACGAAGACGCTCGACGTCCACGTGGCGGCGCTGCGGCGGAAACTGGCGGGTGCCATCGCGATCGAGGCGGTACGGGGGGTCGGCTTCCGCCTGGAGATCATCAACGGAGCCGAGACCGGCACCGGCGACACCGGCGACGGCGCCGGCAGCAACACCGGCAGTAGCGGCAGCGGCGTCTCATGATCAGCCAGCTCGTCCGCAGCTACATCCTGCTCGTCGCGATCGCCATCGCGCTGTTCACCGTCCCGGTCGCCTTCACACTCACCGACCAACTGCGCGACGACACCCGGCTGTCCGTCCTCCGCGAGGCCAGGACCATGGCCCTGCTGCTGGGCAACGGCAACTCCGCCTCCTGCCAGGCACTGGACGAGATGGCCGGGGCGTACAGCGTCGAGACACCCGGCAAGGTCCAGGTGATCACCACCGGCGAGCGGAGCTGCGCGCCTGGCCTGCTCCGGCCGGAGCAGGACGCGGCGCTGACCAAGACCCTGCGGCGCGGGGGCGAGACGACCGACTGGGGCTCGGACTTCATCTGGGGCGAGAACCTGGTGATCACCGTCCCCGCCCGCGAAGCCACGGCGGACCGCGAGAGCAAGGGTCCGGTCGTGGGCGCCGTAAGGATCGTGTACTCGACCGACACCCTCACCTCGCGGCTGTGGACGATCTGGGGCTTCCGGGCCGGGCTGGCCGCCGCCGTCCTGGCGGCCGCGGCCGGTCTCGGCGTCCTCGTCGCCCGCCGACTCACCCGCCCGCTGCGCCAGCTCAACGACATGGCGACCCGTTTCAGCGACGGCGATCTCACCGCCCGCTCACCGGTGACGGGCCCGCACGAGACCCAGCAGCTGGCCCGCACGCTCAACTCGGCCGGCGAGCGCCTCGACAGCCTGATCGGCTCGCAGCGCGTCTTCGTCGCCGACGCCTCGCACCAGCTGCGTACGCCCCTGACGGCGCTGCGCCTCTCCCTGGACAACATCGCGGACGGCGTCGACGACGAGTTCGTACGGGAGGACGTGGAGCAGGCCACCTCCGAGGTGGTCCGGATGAGCCGCCTGGTGAACGGCCTGCTGGTGCTCGCGCGCGCGGAGGCGAAGGTGTCCGCCGCCGAGCCGCTGCAAATCCTCGACGTGATCGAGGAGCGGTTCTCGGTCTGGAGGCCGGCCGCCGACGAGCGCGGTGTGACCATCGCGCTGGAGGAGGGGGTCGACGGCCGGCCGCTCGTGCTGGCCAGCCCGGGTCACCTCGACCAGGTCCTCGACAACGTGCTGTCGAACGCCCTGGAGGTGTCCCCGGACGGCGCCACGATCACCGTCCGGGTGTCGGCCCGTGCCGACGAGGTGCTGCTGTCCGTGCTGGACCAGGGTCCGGGGATGTCCGACCAGGAGAAGTCCCGCGCCTTCGACCGCTTCTGGCGCGGCCAGGGCCTGACGGGCCGGGCCGGCTCGGGGCTCGGCCTGGCCATCGTCAAGCAGCTGGTCACGGATGACGGCGGTGCGGTGGTACTGAGGGACGCCCCTGGTGGGGGGTTGTGCGTGCGGTTCAGCCTTCGGCGGGCAGCACCGAAGAGTGGTGGTTGACGATCAGCCACTCGCCGCCACGCTTCTCGTACTCGTACGTGTAGCGGGCCTCCAGCTCCTTCTTCTCACCGGTCTTCGGGTCGGTGAGGTGGAACTCGTAGATCCCGGCGTCGATCGCCGAGTTGGAGTCCAGGACGTTGATCACCGATCTGATCTTCTCGCCCGACGGCTTCTTCAGCAGGAAGTGCTCGAAGTAGTCGACGATCTCCGCACGGTCCGTACGGATCTTGGGCGACGCGGTGGGCAGGAGCACGGCGTCCGGGGCGTAGCGGTCGGCGACCTTCTCCGCGTCACCGGTCTGCAGGGCGTCGTTCCAGCCGTCGAACAGCGCGGCGATCGTCGCCTTGGTGGCCTTCGCGGACTTGGCCTTCGCGGGCTTCGCCTGGTGCGCCGGCTCGGCCTGGCTGACACCGACGGTGACGGCTCCGGCGGTGACGAGGGCGGCGGCGGTGACGATGACCGCACGGGTCCGTATGTGACGCTTCATCACAACTCCAGTGTTACCGAGGGGGGTTTGAGTTGCTCCCGGTGGGAACGCTCCCAACCCTCTCGTTACGCTGGTAAAGCTCTGGCCAGCACATGTCCAGCACAGAGCCAAGGTTCGTCCAATTCAAGCCATGGTCGCGATGGCCGATGTTTTTCGCCGTACTACGTTCTCCTGCTGGACATGTTCCCGGCAGCCCCTGTCGGCAAGTTGCTCATATGGCCTGGTGACAGGGCGAAGAAGAGGCAGGGAAGGGAAGGGGCCAGCCATGGCGGGCGGTTGGGAGGCCGGCTTGCTGCTGGGCGGGATCGTGATGCTCGGCGCGTCGGTGCAGTGGCTGACGGGCATGGGGTTCGCACTCGTCGCCGTACCCGCGCTGGCGCTGCTGCTCGGCCCGGCACAGGGCGTCGTCCTCGCCAACTGCGCCTCGGGCGCGATCTGCCTGGTCGGCCTCGCGGGCGGCGGCTGGCGGCTGGTCCGGCTCGGCGCGATGGTGCCGCTGTGCGCGGCGGCGGCCTGCACGGTCCCGGCCGGAACCTGGCTGGCCCGCCGCCTGCCCGAGCCCGAACTGCTGGTCTTCATGGGCGCCTTGGTGACGGCGGCCGTCCTGTTGGTGCTGCGCGGCGCCCGGGTACCCGCCCTGCGCGGAGGCGGCGGCGCGGTCGCCGCGGGCGCGGTCGGCGGCTTCATGAACTCGGCGGCCGGGGTGGGCGGCCCCCCGGTCTCCCTCTACGCGGTCAACGCGGGCTGGACGGTACGGGAGTTCGTACCGAACGCGTTCTTCTACGGAGCCGTGGTCAACGTGTTCTCGGTCGCGGCGAACGGGGTGCCCCGGCTGAGCGCGCCGGTGTGGGGGTTGGCGGTGGCCGGGATGGTGGTGGGGGGTTTGATCGGCAGGGGGCTCGCGGGGCGGGTGCCGGAGAAGCAGGCCCGGCTGCTGGTGCTGCTGCTGGCGTTGGGGGGCGGGGTCACGACTCTGGCCAAGGGGTTGTGGGGGTTGTAGGGACCGCGTCTCTCAGCTCCCTCAACCCACGAACTCCTTGAGTTCCTCGGTCTCCAGGGTGAAGCCGACAGGGACCGGGATCTTGACGGATGCCCCGAACGGCTCCTTCAGCTGCCGACGGTAGCGGCCGTCCTCCGGATCAGTGAAGACGGTGACCGAGCAGTCGTCCCGGTCGATGAGCAGGTACACCGGGATGCCTGCAGCCGCGTAGCCGTCGGGCTTCTCGATCCGGTCCCGCCGGTCGGTGTCGGCGTCGAACGAGGTGACCTCAACAGCCATAAGCACTCCCGGGGCATCCGACCACTCCCCGTGCCCCTTCGGGAAACCGAAGGGTGCCAGAACGCCGTCAGGACGAGCACGGCCCTTGCGATAGCGCTCGACCTTCATCCCGCGCTCCCCGTACAGCCACAATTCGGGACGGTGCTGCATACACATCCTCTGCAACCACGCGATGATCTGGTCGTGATCACCATCGGTCACTGGCTTGACCTGGACCTTCCCATTGATGAACTCCAACCGCACGTTCTCCGGCGCGCGGCTGGCCAACTCCTCGAACTCCTCGACGGACATCTGGGGCCGGTCTGCGGTCATGGGGGTCATGGGGTCGCCTCCTTGCCACCATGGTGCCCCGACCGGCACGTCCTGCAAGCTCATACGTCGCCGTCCTCTCTCGATGGACCGTCCCTCGCGTCGTCGCAGACCCCGAAAAGCCGCCGGGCCCAGGCACTGGCCTCCGCTTGTTCCTCTGCGGTGATGGGCCCGTACTCCGCCTCGTACTCCCGCATGGCCGCGAGACCAGCGGCCCGCCGTTGCTCGTGGTTCGGGTGAGTGCCGAGGTACTCCTCGACTGCATCCGCCACCACGGCGTCGACAGAACGCCGATCCGCCTGTGCGTACCCCTGAAGCCGGGCGATCAGGACCGCGTCGAGCCGCAGGGTCAGGTGCCCGTTCTCGACCGTCACGGCTTCCAGCGCCTCGGCGGGAGGCCGTTCGCGATGCGGTCGCGGTTGTCGCGGTAGTGATAGTGGACGCGGTCCTCGATGGGCACGGGGCGGAACGTGTCGGACACGGGTCCGCCCGTACGCCGCTCCAGCTTCTGCTTGAGGAGACGGGCGGTCGCGGTGCCCATGTGGGCGATCTCCTCGAAGCCCTTCTTGACGTCCTCCGGCGTCATCCCCAGCTCCGCCTCCTCCGCGAGGCACTCCTCGCACACGCCCCGTTCGATCTTCGCCGTCCGCTCGTCCGCGTCGCAGGTGGCGCACGCCATGATCACGCGGGTCACGCGAGCGCGGAGGGGGCGGCCGGAGCTGGTCTCGGCGGTGTCGTTCTTCTTCGGAGGCATCTTGTTCTCCAGTCGGATGCGGGCGAGACCGCCCGGGTTCGTGATGGTGGGCGGCAGCCCGTCGGTCAGTGCGCGAGCCATGTCGGCCGGGGTGGCGCCGCGTGCCAGCCACTGGGCGGCGAGGGGTTCGAGCGCTCGGCACTCGGTTTCGGAGAGGGTCATACGGGCGTCTGCGGCGCGGAGTTGGGCGAGTGCGCGGTACGCGGCGCTGGGCTCGGGGGTCGGTTCCGCGTCCGGAGCCGGCTCGGCGGCCGGGGGCGGGGCCGAGGTTGGGGCCGGGGCCGGGGCCGAGGTTGGGGTTGGGGTTGGGGCGGACGGCTGGGACTCCGTTCGGGCCAGGCCCGGCTGGTGGTTCCGCGTCACGTCCTTGCCTCGGCGCTCGCGTGCGAACTCCGTCCACCACTCCCGCGACCTGGGCGTACGCGACCAGTACGTCCGCGTCACCCATCGCATCGAGCCGTCCTCGACGGTGATGTGCTCCTTGATCCAGCGGAGGTGGCCGACCTCGGTGAGGCTCCTGAGAGACGTACGGGATGCCTGCTGGCCGTGGCGGGGGTGTTCGGCCGCGATCACCTTGTGCCCCATCGCGTGGCCGTCGTCGAGGTGGTCGATGAAGACGGCGAACTCGGCGTCCCGGGGGCACAGATGCGCGAAGTCCGCGTCCGCGTGTGGGGATTCGTCACCCACGGCGCGCTTTCCGTAACCCGTTTTGGCCATGGGGTGGGTGGTGCGCGGCAGGGCAGGGCTAGGCTGGGCGTAAGCCACGGTCGAACTCTCGATTCGATGCGTAGGTCTAGGCCTCGGAGCCGGTGTTGGCGCACCGACCGAGGCCGATCTATTTGCCGCGAACCTAGAGTGGCTTTACGTTCTGATGCAAGCTGATCACGGAACGTCACCCTTACGAGTTACGCGCCCTCAACTCATGTACAGACTTGGTTGGTTGGGTAGATCCATCTTTGAAAACCCAAACCAAAACCCAGAAGAGGAGCTCGGGTCTCGGGGCTCAAGCTCCGGGTTGAACTGCGGAGATGAAGGCGGACCAGGCCGGGGTGGGGACCCTCAACTCTGGGCTGTTGGGGGCCAGTTTGGTGTCGCGTATGTGGGTGGCTACGGGGGCGAGGGCGACTTCGACGCAGGCGCCGCCCTCGTCGTCGCTGTAGCTGGACTTGAACCACTGCAACTGCTCGCTCATAGCTGATCCACCATCCGCTCGATGAAACGGGCCGACTCAGCGGGGCTGAGAGCCTGCGCGCGGATCATGCTAAGCCGCTCCATCACTCGGCTGACAACCTCCGGATCAGCCGACAGTTCGCTGGCGAACGGGCCTTCCGTGAAGGCGAGCCGCTCGTGTTCGCGGGTCTCCAGTAGCACCATGGGCCCCATGAGCGCGGCGGTGACAGCTCGCTCGAAGGGGAGCACCTGCAACACGACGTTCCGCAGTGAGGCCGATTCCAGTAGTCGGTGCAGCTGCTTGGCATTCACCTGAGGGCTGCGCAACACCGCTTCGTAGAGTACGAAGCTCAGGCCCACCGGAGGCTTCCGATCCGTGAGGATGGACTGCCGTTCCATACGTGCCGCGATCCGCTCCTCGACGGTCTCCTCGTCCAGAGGCGGGTAGCGGTTCTCGATCAACGTTCGCGCATACTCCTCCGTCTGCAACAGGCCGGGGATCAGCGTGACTTCGTACCACCAGAGACTGATCGCCTCCCTCTCGTGCTGCATGAAGTCCTGCGCCCGTGCGGGGAACTTCTCCCTCTGCAAGTACTGCGTGGCCGCACTCAGCAGCCCTTCCGCACAACACAGCTCATCCGCCGCATCGAGGGCGCGCGGCGTCGGCATCCGTACGCCTTGCTCCATTGCCTTGATGGTGTCCGGTGAGTAATTGGCGGCGGCGCCCAGCTCCTCGCGGCTGATGTTCGCCTTCATGCGCCAGCGCTTCATCTGGTTGCCGCTGTAACGCCAGTTGATCGGCGACGGCGTAGCGGCGTTGTACTGGACTGACACTGCGGCCACCTTCCACGGCTACACCCCGGCGCGTAGCGCTCCAGTCACTACCGAGAGTAGCCTCGCGACCGCCACCGTGTGACCATGACGAACGCACTCCCCCACTACCGCCCCGCCTGGGTCCCCCTCGCCGGCCACCAACTCCGCGTGTCCGGGATCTACTTCGACACGCTCCGCATCCAGGGTGTTCGCGGTGAACAGGTCGCCGCGGCCCTCATCGAGGCGGCGGACGGTGACGCGGGACCCGTCGTCTGCGAGGCGGTCGGGTTCCGGTGGATGTACTTCCTGCTGGCACCGGGGGCGGCGAAGGCGCGCGAGTGGCCGCTGGGCGTGCAACGGTTCGGCGGGGTCGGGACCCGCACGGTCACGTACATCGGCATCCCGGCTCTGGACGGGAACACCTGGCCGTTGCAGTGGTACAGCGAGCCGACACCGAGCACACCGTACGTGGACCCGGCCCGACTGCACGCGACGCTCGGCCTACTCGACGCGTGACGCACCGCTATGCGAGGGCCGCCTCGAAGACCCGGCGATGGGCGGCGGTGTACGCGTGCTCCCGCCGGGACCAGGCGATCCGGACAACGCCCTTGGTGAGGCGCCCCCCGGCCAGCGGGACCACGTCATCAGAGGTGTCGGCATACCGCCAGTTCCTCCTGGCCGGGGTCAGGCCTGCTCCTCGCGGATCTCCGGCAGTCGATACCCCGCCACGTACGCCTCGGTCGCCGTGCGTGCCGCGTGCCTGCGGGATTCCCATTCGGCGTCGGTGACGTCGGGCTGGTTCTCCCGCAGGCGGCGCTTGGTCTCTGACCAACTGCTGTACTGGCCCATCGGGTTGGCTACTTGACCGTCCGCAACCCCAGTGGCTCCGCGATCTCCTCCACCATCACCTTGCCGGCTGCCTCAGCGAGAGCGTCCTCGCTGAGGTCCTGGTCGGTGTCGAGGCCGTCCAGTTCTTCCAGGGGTTGGTTCAGGCGGACGTGGGCTACCAGGGACTGGAGGGCGCGGAGGGTGGCGGAGGCGGTGGAGCCCCAGTTGGAGAAGTAGGAGAACTGCCACCACCAGAGGGCCTCGGTGGTGCGGCCCGCGCGGTAGTGGGCCATGCCGTGGCGGAGGTCGGTCATGACGTCGGCCAGGTCGTCGGAGATGCGGGCCGGGACCGGGGCCTTGCGGGGCTCGTACGGGTCGAAGACCTCGGAGTAGACGTCGACCGGGTCGAGCATCAGCGCGAGGCGTTCGCGGAGTCCGTCGACGTCCGGCTCGGGGCCCAGGTCGGGCTCGTAGCGCTCGTCGGGGACGATGTCCTCGTGTGCGCCCAGCCGGCCGCCCGCGAGCAGGAGCTGGGAGACCTCAAGGAGGAGGAAGGGGACGGCCGAGTCCGGCTCGTCGCCCTTCGCGACCTCGGTGACCGCTACGAGGAAGCTCTCGATCTGGTCCGCGATCTGGACCGCGAAGTCGTCGGGGTCCTGGCTGGTCGCGTGCAGCGTGGCGTCAGACATCTAGAAGCCGACCTTCCTCATGAACTTCCTCAAGAACTACCTCAGACATCCAGCAGCCGCCTTCCCTCGAAGGCGCGGCCCAGGGTGACCTCGTCGGCGTATTCCAGGTCACCGCCCACCGGGAGACCGCTGGCCAGGCGGGTCACCCTGAGGCCCATGGGCTTGATCATGCGGGCGAGGTACGTGGCCGTGGCCTCGCCCTCCAGGTTCGGGTCCGTGGCCAGGATGAGCTCCGTCACCACGCCGTCGGCCAGCCTCGCCAACAGCTCCCTTATACGGAGGTCGTCCGGGCCCACGCCCTCGATCGGGCTGATCGCGCCGCCCAGGACGTGGTACTTGCCCCGGAACTCACGCGTCCGCTCGATCGCGACCACGTCCTTCGGCTCCTCCACCACGCAGATGACGGAGAGGTCGCGGCGGGTGTCGCGGCAGATGTTGCACAGGTCTTCCTGTGCGATGTTGCCGCAGGTCGCGCAGAAGCGGACCTTCGCCTTGACCTCCATCAGGCACTGCGCGAGACGGCGCACGTCCGTCGGCTCCGCCTGGAGGATGTGGAAGGCGATCCGCTGCGCGCTCTTGGGACCGACGCCGGGGAGCCGCCCCAGTTCGTCGATGAGGTCCTGGACCACGCCTTCGTACAACGGATTGCCTTCCTGTTCCCACTCGCTCGCTCAGTCGGTCAATGGGTACTTGGTACTGGGTACGTACCGTAGTCGGGCTTGCCTTCTTGGTACGTACGGTAGTTGGCGCCCGGCCTTCTTAGAAGAGACCGCCGGGTTGACTTAGAACGGCAGGCCAGGGATGCCGCTGCCGCCGCCCAGTCCCTGGGCCAGCGGGCCGAGCTTCTGCTGCTGGAGTGTCTGGGCGTTCTCGTTGGCCGCCTGGACCGCCGCGACGATCAGGTCGGCGAGGGTCTCGGTGTCCTCGGGGTCCACGGCCTTCGGGTCGATCTGCAGCGCGCGCAGTTCGCCGGAGCCCGTCACCGTCGCCTTCACCAGGCCGCCGCCCGCCTGGCCGTCGACCTCCGTGCGCGCCAGTTCCTCCTGCGCGTTCGCGAGGTCCTGCTGCATCTTCTGGGCCTGCTGGAGCAGCTGCTGCATGTTGGGCTGGCCACCACCGGGAATCACGATCAGCTCCTGGTTTCGTACGGCTGGGAGTACTGCGGTGAGTACTGCTGTGTGCATTGCCTGCGGGCGCCGCTGTGTACGGCTGTGGCGGTGTTTTCCGCCCTGGCACGAGCCTACGTGGTCCGCGGGGCCGTCGCCCCAGCACTCTTTCGAGTGAGACAACCGATTGGCCTATACCTGATCAAGACCCACGTCCGAGCGGAAAACCACCGAAACCGGGGCCATCGCCACCCATTGGGAGGTAGTAAGGACGCGGCGCATGAGCACCTCGCGCCACGTTACCGTCACGCAACGTAACGATAGGGAGTGTCGGGTGAGCCAGCCGGACATGCACCCCGAGGGGTCGGCCCAGAACGACGGTCGGGGCGACGGCCCGGACGACGGCCAGGGCGAGGGTGCTCGGCGCGACGGAGCGCGGCCCGGGTTCCTGCGGCCCGGTGAACCGGGGCCCGTGGACCTGATGGGGCGGCCGTTTCCGCTCGGGGACTGGGGGGAGCCGGCCGAGCGGCTCCACGAGCTGTACCGGTGGGTGGAGGCGGGGGCGCTGACCACGGCGTCCTGGTATCTCGCCGACCGGGTGTGGAAGCGGCGCGGGGCGCGGGCGCTGCGGGGTGGGGCGGCCGTGGGGGCGCTCGCCGGGGCGGCGCTGCCGGTGCTCGATCTCACGGGGGTGGTCGGTGGGGCCGCGGCCTGGGGGTATCTGGCGTTGGTGCTCGGGGTCGCGTGTGTGGCGGGGGACCGGTACTTCGGGGTCACCTCGGGGTGGATAAGGGATGTGGCCACCGCGCAGGCCGTGCAGCGGCGGTTGCAGGTACTTCAGTTCGACTGGGCCTCGGAGTGTGTGCGGGAGATTCTTGGGCCGACGGACGGGACGGCCGGGGAGGCTGCCGAGCGGTGTCTCGGGGTGTTGCGGCGGTTCTCCGAGGATGTGACGGAGTTGGTGCGGGCGGAGACCGCGGACTGGATGGTCGAGTTTCGGACCGGGTCCGCTCCTCTTGCCATCCAGGCCGGTGGGGGTGGGGTGGCTCGGGGGGATGTGGCTCCGCCTGGGCGGCCTCCGTTGCCGCCGGGGGCTCGGCCGAACATGCCTCGGCAGCGGCCGCCCGAGCCTCGCTGAAAGCCCTTTTTCGCCCCCGCCGCCCCTACCCGTCCCATCGCTGGGGGCTACGCCCCCAGACCCCCCTTCGGCCTGGACGGCCTCGTCCTCAAACGCCGGACGGGCTGAAAATCAGGCTTGCGGGGCCGGGTATGCCACCGGGCTCCGCAGGCCCGCCCTGTTCACCGCTCGTACGCCGAAGGAGACGTTGTCCTTCGACAGGTCGACCTTGTGGGTCGTTGCGTCGCCGACCGGGATTACGTGGGTCCACTCGGGGGCTGTGGTCTCGCGCCAGACGATCTCGTAGCCGGCGAGGTCGGGTTCGGGGCCTCGGGTCCAGGTCAGCTGGGTGGAGTTGGTGAGGTCGGCGGTGAGGATCTTGGCGTCTCGTGGGGTGCCGGGGGCCTGCGCCATGGTCCACAGGGCGGCCGCGTTGACCTTGGCCACGCGGGCGATGAAGGGGAAGTCGCAGAACTCCGGCAGGTCCCCGTACTGCTTCCCGTCCTCGACCCGTACGTCCTGGTGCTGGTGGGCGAAGTCCTCGGTCGGCTCCGTGAAGCGGGCGGCGGGATAGCCGCGTTCGAGGAAGGGGATGTGGTCGCCGCCCCGGCGATAGCGGTCGCGGCGGTAGATGACCCGTACGTTCATGCCCGTCGCGGAGTTGTCCGCCGTGTCCCGGACGAAACGGGCCAGCTGGCGGGACGGGGAGTCGTTCTCGCCGCCCACCGAGCGGCGTGTCGCGGCCTGTTCGGGGGTTTCGGAGGACGGGACGCCCTCCGCGAAGAGGCGGATCGTGTGGGGGTCCTTCGTGCCGTCGTCGGCCTTCGGGCTGCCGATGATGTCGTTGGTGAACATGCCCTGCACGTCCGCGCCCGCCGCCTTGAACCGCGAGGCCATGTGCGCGGCCCCGTACAGCCCCTGCTCCTCCCCCGCCACCGCCGCGAAGACGATCGTGGCGGCCGGGCGGCGGGTCGCCATCACCCGGGCCAGTTCCATCGCGACGGCCACGCCCGACGCGTCGTCGTCCGCGCCCGGTGAGTCCGAGGTGGCGTCCATGACGTCGCTGACGCGGGAGTCGTAGTGGCCGGAGACGACGTAGATCCGCTCGGGGGCCACCGAGCCGCGCAGGGTCGCCACGACGTTCGTGATGCGGGTCGCGACCGGGATGCGGGACGCGGGTTCCTGGACGTACGACTGGAGTTCGGCGGTCATCCGGCCGCCGGACCTGGCGGCGTACGAGCGCATCTCCGCGAGGATCCAGTCGCGGGCCGCTCCGATACCGCGGTCCGGGTCGTCCTGCGTGGAGAGGGTGTGCCGGGTGCCGAAGGAGACGAGTTTGCGGACGGTCGCCTCGATGCGGGCCGGGTCGATCTCCCGTAACAGGGCGCGGAGTTCACGGGAGGGCGGCTGAGCCGTGGCCGGCGGGCGCGCGCCCGGCTTCTCGGCCTCGGCCGGCGCCGCGGGCCTCGCGGGCGTGTCCGCCAACTCGGCCGTCGGCACGGACGTGGCCGCCGCCGCGGGCGCCGCCGACGGACCCACCGAGACGGCTCCGGCGGCCGCCGTCGCGGCCAGGACGGCTCTTCTGCTGGGGCGGGTGGGCGGTACGGGTGGCGTGGTGGGTGACATGGCTCCATGGTTGTGCGCGCGTCCGGCGCACACAAGGGTCCCTGCCGCCTCCCGGCGGGGACGGGGACGGGGACGGGGACGGGGACGGGGACGGGGACGCCGGTCGGTCATCCCTCGACGCAGATCCGCTGCCCCACCGGCGTCGAGCACGGCAGGTGCCCGTGCGTCCGGATCACGTCCTGTCCGCTGCCCCGGCTGATGTAGGTGAGGAAGCTGGAGACGAGCGAGTCGGCGGGCGGCGAGCCGTACGTGTACGCGTACTCGATCTCGCGGTACGGATAGTCGCTCGTGCCGTGTTCGATCTCCTCGACGGACGGGTCGTGGCCGTCCAGGGTGACCCGGTGCACGCCCTCGTAGCCGGTGGCGAGGTTGAGTTCGCTGTAGCCGATGGCGCCCGGGGTCTTCGCGACCGTGCTCAGCACCTGGTCGGTGGAGAAGAGTTCGCAGCGCACGACCGGGGCGGACGGGTAGTCCTTGCGTACGCAGTCGGACGAGGTGTTGGCGCCCTCGTTCCGTTCCAGGACACGACGCTGGAAGACCTTGCGCGTACCGGAGTTGGCGTCGCGGCTGATCAGGCGCACCGGCAGGTCGGGGCCGCCGAGCTGCTTCCAGTTGCTGATCTCGTCGTTGTAGAGGCGGCGTACGTCCTTGGTCGAGAGGTTCTTCACCGGGAGGTCCTGGTGGGCGACGAGTACGAAGACGGAGACGGCGACGCGGGTCTCGCGCAGTTCGCGAAGGCCGCTCGGTTTGCGGCCGTCGGAGAGGGCGATCATCGGCGGGGAGCCGTTCTTCGACTTGGCGCCGAGGGCGTCGAGTTGCTGGGCTCCGGCCGTGGAGCCGTGCGGGTCCACGTCGATCGACGCGCCCTCGCAGTCGTCCTCGTACTTGTCGGCCAGCTCCCGCATCACCGGCCCGAACGCCGTCGAACCGGTGACCGTCAACTCGCCCTGCTCGCAGCCGATCGGCGGCGGGGTGTCGTCGCGGCCGACCACGATGACGGCGAGCGCGAGGACGCACAGGGTGAGCAGCCCGGTGATCAGCCGTGAGGCCCGGCTGAACAGGGGCGGCTTCTCGTCCGGGGTCGCACTGCGGTTGGGGTGCACCTCGCCGTCGCGGATACCGCCGATGAGCCGTATCCCGCTGCCCACATCGCCGCCGGACAGCAGCACGAGCAGCTTGAAGTGCTCGCCGCGGTTGAGCGGGACGCGGGGGATGCGCAGGGTGCTGTCCTGGTAGCCGAGCCCGTTCGACGGGGTGAAGTGGTCCATGAGGTGGTCGGTCTCGGGCGGCTGGGTCACCGAGACCCCGCGGATGACACGGTCCGTGAACACCGCGGTCAGGCCGTGCCGTTCGCGTCCCGTGTAGTCCATGTCGGCGATGCTCTGCGAGCCGTCGTTCTCGATCCGGAGCAGGACGAGGGTCGCGTCGGCCATTCCCGGTGCCTCGTCGAACAGCCCGAGCCGGACGCTGGCTCTGCCGAGCCGGACGTCGTCCCCTATCGGGTTGTCCATCTGGACGCGGTAGCCGATCCGTTTGCGGCGCGGGACCCGGCGCTCGTACCAGACCATGATTCCCGAGGCCGCGATGCCGACGAACGCCGTGCCCACGGCCACCAGGTTCTCTGCGCTCAGCCACTCCACTGGGTGCCCCCACCACTCCCCGGAGTCCGACGGTTCGGACACTGTACGAGCGGGGAGCACGGCATTCCGCTGAGGACGGCTGAAGTTCAACAGCTGTTCAGGGGCGCCCACTTCAGGGACACCCACTTCACGGGCGGCCGCTTCAGGGGCGGCCGCTTCAGAGGCGGTCGGTCGCTGCTGCTGCTGCTGCTTGGTGTACGTCAGTTCTTCACTGCTTGGTGTACGTCAGTTCCTCGCCGTTGCCCGTGTTCACCCGGCGGAGGCGGCCGTCCGGGAGGATCGTCAGTTCCGAGGCCGCACCCGGGGTGCAGGAGGTCGCCGGTTCGCCGACGGTGACCTCGGACGGGCCCATCCGGAGCGGGCCGCCGTCGGCCGGGGCCTCGGCCAGCTCCGCCTCGAACACGCAGTGGTACGCGCCGGCGCCCGCCGGACCGTCCGCCGTGAGCGCGAGGACCGTGTCACCCACCTCGCCCTGCTGGATGGTGAGCCGGCGGCTGTTGCTGCCCGTGTCGTTGTCGATCGACGCGCTCCACGTACCGAGGTACTCGGTGGGGATCGCGCCGTCCGTCGGCGTCTGCTCCTGTGTGGTCGGCGGCTGGGTCGTGGGGTCCTGTGTGCCGGGGCCCGGGGTGGTGGGCGCGCCGGTCGTCGGGAGCGGGGTGGGGTCGCCTTCGGCGCTGCTGCTCCCCTCGCCCTTCATCAGCGTGTAGACCGAGGCACCCGCGCCGAGCGCGACGATCAGGGCCACCGCGATCAGCGCGGCGGTGGAACGGCCGCTTCTTCGCGGGGGCTCCTGCTGGGGTCCGACTCCCGGGCCGTACGGGGGAGTGGGGCCGTAGGGAGGGGTCGGGCCGTAGGGCGGGGTCGAGCTCGGAGGGGGCGGGTAGCCGTAGCCGGCGGGCTGGGGGTGTTGCTGGGGGTAGCCGTATCCGCCGTAGCCGTAGTCGTAGGCGGGGTGGATCGGCGGGCGGTCTGCGGGTGCGGCGGTCGGTGTCGGTGGGGGTGTCCGGGGCAGGCCCGTGGTCATGGTGGGGAGGTGGTCGAAGGGGGCGGCTCCGCCGGGGGTGCCTGGTGGGGGCGGGGGTGGGGATGCGGCGTCGGGGGTGGGGGCGTGTTCGGGGGTGGGTGCTGTGCCGGGGGAGCCCGGGGGGTTTTCGCCCCCGCCGCCCCTACCCGTCCCATCCCTGGGGGGGGGGGCCCCCCCCCCCCCCCCGATGCGGCTGG